>WLMZ01000039.1 GCA_009726095.1 Actinomycetota bacterium | reverse complement strand
GCGACCGTCACATTGAGTGACACCGCCCCAACACCCGCCAGCGGCACACCACCAGCACCCGTCACCTGCACATGCAGAACGTTGCCACCCGAGTAGCGCTGCTTGACGACAGGCACCACACCTTGGGCCTCACTGGGCCGGGTATCGAACACCCGCGCCGGCTCCACCGGCGTGAACCCGGCACCGAGCGCAAACCAACCGTTCACATCGGCAAACAGGAACGCATCGGCAGACGAAAAGAAACACACCTCGCCCGTTGCCGACACCGGCGCAATCACCGCGTTCGGCACAATCTGGGCCGCAACATAATTGAGACTCGAAACCGTGGGCTGCACACCACAGGGGAACACCGTCACGAACCCGGGGGCCAGCGCTCCCGACACCGTCACGTTGAGCGACACCGCCCCAACACCCGCCAGCGGCACACCACCAGCACCCGTCACCTGCACATGCAGAACGTTGCCACCCGAGTAACGCTGCTTGACGACAGCCACCACACCCTGGGCCTCACCGGGCCGGGTATCGAACACCCGCGCCGGCTCCACCGGCGTGAAGTCAGCCACGGGGCCCGCCGGTGGTGGGGCGAGAAAGAGCATCTTGTCCGGGTCGCCCGGCGCGAGACCGGTGAGCACGCCAGTGGTCGTGAAAGCGTCGAGCAACGACCACGCCTGAGCAGGACTGGCCGCCGGTGCGTCCTGCAGGATCCTGGCGATTGCGCCGGTCACGTGCGGAGTGGCCATGGAGGTGCCGCTGATCGTCTTCGTCGCGGTGTCAGAGGGTTGGCTCAACCCATCCACGTACCACGACGACAGGATCTGCGATCCCGGCGCGAACAAATCGACGCACGACCCATGGTTGGAATAGCTCGCGACGCTGTCAATGCTGGTCGTGGCACCCACGGTGATGGCCGCCGGCACCCGTGCCGGGCTGTGGAGGCAGCCGTCATTGCTGTCATTGCCGGCCGCCACGACCACGGTGACACCATCGGCGATCACGTCGTTGACCGCTGCATCCAATGCGGTCGATGGATCGCCACCCAAGCTCATGTTCACCACGGCAGGCACCCCGGGCAGGTGATCGTTCACGATCCACTCGAGCGCGGTGACGATGTCGGAGCTCAAGCCCGTGCCGTTGCACGTCAGCACCTTCACCGGAATCAGCGACACATCCTTGGCGACCCCGTAGGTGGCGCCACCGACGATGCCGGTCACATGGGTGCCGTGTCCGTTGCAGTCCTCGGCCTGGGAGCCGTCGCCAAAGTCGATCCACGCCGATCTGATGATTCGTGCAGCAAACTCGGAGTGGGTCAGGCGGGCACCGGTGTCGATGATGTAGGCAGCGACGCCACTACCGGTCGACCCATAGGAATAGGTGTGGTCGAGGGGTTGCTGGCGTTGATCGATGCGGTCGAGTCCCCACGGCGGACTGCTCTCGCTCCCTGCCACGCTGACGGGCGAATCCACCTCGATGCTCATGACAGCGGGATCCGCGCGCAGGCGGCGGAGGTCGGCGGTCGAGAGCGACCCGGCGAAGCCCTTGAGCCGATGTGTCCACACCCGCTCGGCAGGACGGCGCGCTCCCCGCTGAAGCGCCACGGCCGCCGCGAGGGCCTGATCCGTGGCAAAGCGCACGATGTAGCGCGCCGAAGCGGGCTGGGCGCCACCAGACATCGAGGCCGATAGCCCCAGATTCACCGAGGGTGCCCCGTTCGCCGCCACGTCCATGCGGGCGGCGGTTCCCGTGGCCGGCGCGACGACAGCCAGCGGTGCGCCCAGCAGCACAGCCGCGGCGAGCACTCCTTTGCGGGGCCAACCTGCCCGGCGCCGCTGTTCGTACACATTCATGTCATCGTCATCTCTGCAGGCAAACTCAACCTCGGATGTCGGGATTTCATCAGTTGGGGACGTTAGCCGTGAACGCGCCGGTTGATGATTCGGCCGGGGTACTTGTATCTGGGCGTTCGGGCAGGCAGGCTGTAGGCGTGGCTGAAACGAATGAGCTGACCGAACGCGAACGCGCCCTGCTGGATTTCGAGGGCAATTGGTGGACGCTCGACGACGCCAAGGACACCTTGATCCGCGCCAAGTTCGCCTGCAGCCTCGACGAGTACTACCAAGAGCTCAATCGCCTCCTCGACGTTCCCGCAGCCCTGACCTACGATCCGCTGGTTGTCCGTCGTCTGGTTCGCCTGCGGGATCGGCGCCGCCGGGCGCGTCTCGAGGGCCCTGCTGAAGCCGACGGCGCCCACGGAGGCCCGACGCAATGAACAACGAGCAACCGACCCGGCGCCCGCCACGCAAGTCGCCCAATGGCGCTCCCATGGGATCCACCGTCAGCATCGTTGTCGCCGTTGTCGCCGTGATCGCCGGGTTCCTCATCCTGCGCAACGTCACCAACGACAGCACGTCCACCCCGCCCGGCGGTGATACCTCCACCACGGTCAACACTGACAGTTCGATCGAATCCACCACCACCCTCGCGGCCATTGATGTCACGCCCACCACCGCACCGATAGTCGTCACCGGCGCCACCGTGCTGGTGGCCAACGCCTCGGGTATCACCGGCACCGCCGGAACGTTCAGCAAGGCCCTCGGCCAGGTCGGCTTCACCATGGCCACCCCCACCAACGCTGCAGGTGCCGAGGTGAAGCTCACCGTCAGCAAGGTCTACTACCTGCCCGGCGGCGAACAGGTCGCTGCGTCGGTGGCTCAGTCGATGGGCGGGGTCGAAGTGGCTCCCATGCCAGCCGTCGTACCCATCAAGAACGGCAGCGCCGGTCTCGGTACCGCCACAGTGCTCGTCATGCTCGGCTCCGATCTGGCCGGCAAGGCACTGCCAATCCTGGCTGGCGAGACCACCTCCACCACCACGCCCGTCGTCACCAGCACCTCGGGCGCTTAGCGCCGGACGATCCGCCGGCAACCCCACGCTGGGGTGCGGCTCAGGATCAGCCTCGGTAGGCGTTGAGCAACTGCAGCGCAGCCTGCTCGACGCACATCTGTGTTTCGTTCATCGCCTTGTCGCGTCCGAACGTGGGCACCAGCGCAATGTGTTCGATGCGCTCGGCAACCTCGGGTTCGACATCACCGACGATGGCCGCAATCGGGCGGTTCGCGCCACGCGCCAAGATCTGCATTCCGCCGACGACCTTGCCCCGGAAGCTCTGCTCGTCGAGGAAGCCCTCGCCGGTGATCACGAAGTCGGCGGCCTGTACACGATCGTGCAGGTCGAGTTCATCGGCCACGAGATCGAAACCCGGTAGCAGCCGCCCGCCCAACGCCACCAGCGCCCCGGCCAAGCCGCCAGCGGCCCCACTACCGGCAATGTCGCGCACGTCGATGCCGTAGTTCTGCTGATACATCTGCGCCAGACGTTCGAGCCGTCCGGTGAGCATGTTGACCTGCGCCGGCGAGGCGCCCTTCTGCGGGGCGAAGACCTCAGCGGCAGCCACGAAGGCCGTGGTCACGTCGCAGGCAACGAGCAGCTCGACACCGCGTAACCGCTGCGGGGCATGGATGGCGCGCAGCGCACCCAGCCCGCCATCGGTGGTGGCAGACCCCCCGAGGCAGACGATGATCTTCTTCGCTCCAGCGTCCAACGCCGCATCGATCAGTTCGCCCGTGCCGGTCGTGGTGGCTGCCAGCGGATCGTTACCATCGGATCCGCCGACCAGGGTGAGCCCTGACGCCAACGCCATCTCGATTACTGCGGTGTCGCGGCTGAGCCGCCAGGGAGCGCTGACCGCAGCGCCCAACGGGCCGGTGACCACGCTGGTGCGGTTGGCGCCGCCGAGCACGTCGAGCGTGCCCTCGCCACCGTCGGCAACGCCGACCTCGTCACAGTCGTGGCCCAACGTCCAGCAGGCATGACCAATGGCACGGGCGACCTCGGCCGCCGATGCAGTCCCGCGGAATTTGTCGACGGCTGCCAGCACTCGCATCTCACGAGGCTACCTGTGGCCGAATCAGGTCTGCCGTGTGGAAATCCTGACCAAGTCGGTAGCGTTTTGAGCTATGTCGGTCACCGTTCGGATCCCCACCACCATGCGTCCTCTGGCGGGCGGAAGCTCATCCGTGAAGGTCGAGGGTGCCACCCTTGCTGACGTACTGGCAAACCTCAATACGGCGTTCCCCGGTTTCGACGACCGCCTGTTCGACGAGACCGGCGGCCTGCGCAAGTTCGTCAACGTCTTCGTCGCCGACGACGACGTGCGTTACCTCGATGGTCTCGCCACCACGGTTCCCGACGGCGAGACCGTCTCCATCATCCCCGCTGTCGCCGGCGGCTGAAGCCCCTTCAGACCGGTAGCAGTTCCAGGAAATCGCCTCGTCGTTTCGGACCGAGCCGAGGCTCCGGCGGGCGGTTCTCTCGGTCTTGCCACACGGCGAACACGCGGGCGCCAACATCGGGGTCCTTGACCATCGCATCGGGCGACGTGAGCAAGTTGAAGCTGCGGAAGAACGCCCTCAACACCACCGGATCCGATCGCATCGCCGGCAACAACCCATCGCGAAAGACCCCACGCATGAACGTGCGCGGATCGTCGGCATCGCCATCGGGATCCTCGCCGGCCAGCATCGCTGTCGACACCCGTCGCGCCTCGCCATCTTGCTCGACCCCGCTGCGGTACCAAGGGTAGATCTGCTCGCGCAGCGCTGCGTCGTAGGCCAGCGCAATAGCCCGTAGGTCCCCAGAGTGTGAACTGATTGCATCTGCAATGAGGTGTGCGCCCCAGAAAGCTGCGGTACAGCCCCGGCCGTAGAGCGGGTTGGTGCACAGGATGGCGTCGCCAACGGGTAGCAACCCCAGCGCGCTCGGCTCGCCGTCCAACACGAAGTCGCGCCAGCGATTCAGCAACCCAGCCATCACGAAGACGTTGTCGGTGATGGGTTCGGCCCGGCCATCGAGCCACGCCGATGTCGCCACGAGTTGGCGCGCCGCGCTGTCGAACACAACGGGGTCGACAAGCACCTTGCGGAGCTCGTGGTCCTCGGTGGAGGTGGCCAACGTGACACTGAACGTGTTGTTGTCGCCGACGAAGACGCCGTACTTGACATATCCGAGATCGCCACCGATCGGGCCGCCACGCGGTGGGTACTGCTGTCCGTCACGCAGGCGGTAGAAGCGGCTGAAGTACACGATGCCGGTGTCCTCCACCTCCTCGGGCACGCGGTGACCGCCAGCGGCAGTGATCCAGTCGGGGGCTGCGCTGCGCCGGCCGTTTGCAGCGATCACCAGGTCGGCGCTCAGCTCGGCGCCATCCACCAGTCGAACGCCAGTCACCAGCGTGGCCCCATCGGCGGTGGGCTCGGCGAGCACTCCTGCCACGCCGACACCGGTACGGAAGGTGACGCCACCCTCGGCGATGGCAGCGCGGCGAACGACCCATTCGAACGTGGTGCGACGACAGGCGAGCATGACCAGTTCGTCGTCGTCGGGCTGACGCTCGAAGCCCACCATCTCTGGCGGCAGGTCGTCGCCGAAGCGCATCTCGGAGGCGCCCTCGTCGAGCAGCGTCCGGTACACGTCGGGATACTCGTTCAGCAGCATGTTGCGCAGGCGCGCCAGAAACGCATGGCTGTGACGCACCTGCGGAGCGCCCCGACGATCCCAGGCGAACGCTTCATCAGCAGAGGTCGGCATGGGCGTGTGGTCGCGCTCGATCACGGTCACCTCGTGCCCTCGACGAGCCAACGCCAACGCCGTGCCAAGGCCCGACACCCCACCGCCGACAACGATCACGTGCAGAGGGGTTTGGTCCATGAGAAGACAACCTAGATCAGCGCGGCTCCGGTCATTCGGGTTCGACCGGGTCGACGGTCGCGGCGGACGGCGGTTGCTCTGCCCTCATTCTGACGCTTTGCGGCGATCTCGCTGTCTGATGGCCGTTGCCGACTTGGGTCGGCGGGACGGTTGTCGCATTAGCACTCGCCCCATTAGAGTGCTAACAACTCGCAACGGCGAGGGAATCCATCAGTTCGTCCAATGGAGGACACCAGATGTCGAAGATGATCGCGTTTGACGAGCAGGCTCGTCGTGGGCTTGAGGCGGGCATGAACAAGCTCGCCGATGCAGTGCGAGTAACGCTCGGGCCGAAGGGCCGCAACGTCGTATTGGACAAGAAGTGGGGCGCCCCCACCATTACCAATGACGGTGTGTCGATTGCCAAGGAGATCGAACTCGAAGATCCCTACGAGCGCATCGGCGCCGAATTGGTGAAAGAAGTCGCCAAGAAGACCGATGATGTCGCCGGCGACGGCACCACCACCGCCACCGTGCTCGCATGGGCGATGGTGCGTGAGGGCCTGCGCAACGTTGCTGCCGGCGCCAACCCGATGAGCCTGAAGAAGGGCATCGAGGCCGCAGTCGCAGCCGCTGTCACCAGCATCAAGTCCATCGCCAAGGAAGTCGATTCGAAGGAGCAGATCGCACAGGTCGCCTCCATCTCGGCTGCCGACAACGAAATCGGCACGATGATCTCCGATGCCATCGACAAGGTGGGCAAGGACGGCGTCATCACCGTCGAAGAGAGCCAGACCTTCGGTATGGAGATGGATCTCGTCGAGGGCATGCGTTTCGACAAGGGCTACATCTCGCCCTACTTCGTGACCGACCCCGAGCGGATGGAAGTCTCGCTCGAGGATCCGTACATCCTCATCGTGTCCTCGAAGATCTCCTCGGTGCGCGACATGCTCCCCGTGCTCGAAAAGGTCATGCAGGGCGGCCGCCCGCTGCTCATCTTGGCTGAGGATGTCGAGGGTGAGGCCCTGGCCACACTCGTCGTCAACAAGATCCGTGGCACGTTCAAGTCGGCCGCCGTCAAGGCCCCCGGCTTCGGCGAGCGCCGCAAGGCCATGCTGCAGGACATCGCCATTCTCACCGGTGGCCAGGTCATCAGCGAAGAAGTTGGTCTCAAGCTCGAGAACGCAACGATGGATCTGCTCGGCACCGCCAAGAAGGTCATCATCACCAAGGACGAGACCACCATCGTCGAGGGTGCCGGTTCGGAAGACGACATCAAGGGCCGGATCAACCAGATCAAGGCCGAGATCGAGAACACCGATTCCGACTACGACCGCGAGAAGCTCCAGGAGCGTCTCGCCAAGCTCAGCGGCGGCGTTGCCGTGCTGAAGGTCGGCGCCGCCACCGAGGTGGAGCTCAAGGAAAAGAAGCACCGCATCGAAGATGCTGTGTCCACCACCAAGGCTGCCATCGAAGAAGGCGTCGTGCCCGGCGGCGGAGTTGCGTTGCTGCGTGCCCAGGCTGCTGTGCTCGCCGTTGCCGCCACCCTCACCGGTGACGAAGCCACTGGTGCCCGTCTGGTCGCCAAGAGCCTCGAAGCCCCGCTGAAGCAGATCGCCGAGAACGCCGGCATGGAAGGTGGCGTCGTCGTCGAGAAGGTCAAGAACCTCACCGGCAACGAAGGCCTCAATGCCGCCACGGGCGTCTACGAAGACCTCGTCAAGCTCGGCGTCATCGACGCTGCCAAGGTGACCCGCTCGGCGCTGCAGAACGCAGCCTCGATCGCCGCACTGTTCCTCACCACCGAGGCAGTGGTTGCCGACAAGCCCGAAGACGCCCCCTCAATGGGCGGCGGAGGCATGGAAGACTACTGATCCCCTCGGGAATCATCGAGAAGGCCCCGGGCAGCACTGCCCGGGGCCTTCGTCGTTTTCACCCCGGCCCTGGGTAGAGCCGAGGGTTCACGGCCGGAGGGCGACGAAGAAGTGCGAAGTTGCGTCTGTCAGGCCCGTCTTGGGCGTGAGAGACGCAACCTCGGCCAAGAGACGCGTCAGGGGTTCTGGGCGTTGTAGTTGGCGATCAGGTCGTTGGCGGCCTGGGCGGCCTTGGTGAGGGCCGTCTGTACATCGCCACCGGTGAGCACCTCGGCCACGGCAGAGGCCGTGGCACGGCGCACCTGCTTGAGTGGGCCGATCACCGGGCCCTGCGACGTGGGGCCGGGGGCCGAGGAGATGAGCTGGTCGTAGGCCACCTTGAAGCGAGGGTCGGTCACGTACAGGCTCTTGATCGGATCGAGTTCGAGCGCATCCTGGCGTACGGGGATGTATCCCGTGGCCGAGGCCCACTGCGATTGGCTGGCGGCGCTTTCGAGGAACGTGATGTAGTCCCATGCAGCGGCAGCCTTCTCACCACCCTTGCCATCGACGATGTACAGCGAGGCGCCACCCACCAGGGCGCCCTGACCATTTCTCGGTCCGGGCATGAAACCAACACCGACATCTGCGTTGGTGATACCGGGGATGACACCACCACCCAGGATGGACAGCACCGGGCCGAGCGCCGCCGAGGTGGCAATGGTCATCGAGGCGGGCTTGGTGGGATCGGCAAGCTTGAACAGCGTGTCCTGGCCACTGGCATTGTCGCCCACGTAGACGCCGCCGCCCTCGGTCACGAGCGACTGCAGATAGCTGAGCAACTTCACGCCGGCAGGACCGTCGTAGAGCACCTTGGTGGCGGGGGCCGACCGGCCGTTCTCGTTGTTGGCGTAGAACTCGCCCTCCTTCGCCAACCACTGCTCGACATACCAGCCGCCGCCGCCGTCGAAATCGCTGTCGAGCGAGATGCTGTACGTCGAGGCGCCAGATGACACCAACTGCTTGCCTGCCGCGAGCAGGTCGTCGAGTGAGCGGGGCGGGTTCTCTGGATCGAGACCTGCCGCCGTGAAGCGCGGCTTGAGGAAATACAGCACCGGGATACTCATGTTGAACGGCATCGACCATTGCACGCCCTGCGTTGCATATGCCCCAAGCGCCTGGGGAAGAAATGGCGACGTGTCGTATCCGGCTGACTCGGCGCAGGCCTGCGTCGGCACAAGGCTCTTCGTGTCGATCATCTGCTGCACCATGTACTCGGGCATCTGCACCATGTCGGGGCGATTCGCGGTGCTGCTCTGCAGATACTTGTCAATGGTCTGCTCGTAACCACCCTGGAACTCGAGGTTGACCTTCACCTTGTTCTGCGAGCTGTTGTAAGCAGCGGTGAGCCGTTCGAGTTCGCGGCCGAGTTCGTTCGACAAGCCGTGCCAGAACGTGATGTTGACCGGCCCGGAGGAGGTGGCGGCGTCGAGCGCCTTCACATCGCACGGCGGCAGCGTGTCGAGCTTGCGCGGCTGAGTGGTGGGAGGCACCGTGGTCTCGCCAGGCAGCGTAGTGACGGTGGTGGGGGTGGGCCGGCGATCAACCCCGGCATTGGTGAGGCTCTGTCCCGAACGGCACGACGCTGCGCCCAGCATGCCACCAACGACCAGTACCGACAGTGCAACGTGACGTCGCATCACTACCCCTTTACCGCGCCTGCGGTGAGACCACGGATGAGTTGTCGCTGGAATGCGACCAACACGATGAAGATCGGCAGGGCCACGATGACGGTTCCGGCGATGACGAGGTTCGGCTTGTCGAGACTGGCCGACTTCAATGCCTTCAGCCCTGTCTGGACCGTGTTGTACTTCGCGTTGGTGGTGACCAGATTCGGCCACAGGTACTGGTTCCATGAGCTGAGGAAGCTGAACAGTGCGAGCGCACCGATGGTGGGCCGGCTGAGCGGAACCGCCACCTGCCATAAGAAGCCGAGGTGGCCGAGGCCGTCCATGGACGCCGCCTCGTGCATCTCCCTGGGGATCTGCAAGAACACCTGACGGATCATGAAGATGCCGAACGCGGTGGCCAGGAACGGCACCGTCAGCGCCTTGTAGCTGTTGATCCAGCTGAGGTCCTGCATGGTGCGCCGGTTGACCGTGAGCGTGGCCTCCAGCGGCACCAACAGCGTGGCCAAGAAGGCCACGAACACGATGCTGCGGCCGGGGAACCTCAAGAACGCGAATGCATACGCCGCCAGGATCGAGGTGGCCACCTGCGCGATGGTGATGACGGTGGACACCAGCGCCGAGTTCCACAGTGCCCGGCCGAGATGGCCGCTGTTCCATGCCTCGCGCAGCGTGCTGGTGGTGAAGTCGGTGGGCAACAACGGGTGGACAAGCACCTTGTTGCCGGGCTTCAACGAGCCGACCACCATCATGTAGATCGGGAACAGCACAATGACGGCCATGGCGCTGAGCAGGACATACCGGCCCACCTTGCGCGCCCCGTGCACCTGATCAATTGCCATAGTGCACCCTCTTTTCGAGACCGCGGAACTGCACGAGCGCCAAGACGAGCAGCACGGCGAACAACAGCACCGAGACCGTGGCACGCAGGCCATCGTCGTTCGATGTCGCCAGGCCCGAGCCGTAGGCGAGGTAGGTCAACGTGGTGGTCTCTCCCTTGGGTCCACCAGCGGTGAGCAGATCGATCTCGCCGAAGGACTGGAATGCGCGCGTGGTCAGCACCACCGTGGCAAACAACAACGTCGGCGAGATCATCGGCAGGGTCACGTTCGTGAACCGGCGCATGCCTCCGGCACCGTCGACATATGCGCTCTCGTAGAGATCCTTCGGCACTCCCTGCAGGCCGGCGGTGACCACAATGAACGTGAAACCGAGATTGGCCCAGATGGAACTGGCCGACACCGCCCACAGCGCAAGGCCCTCGCTCTGAAGCAAGCCCGGCGTCTTGGCCCGGCCACCAATCCACTCGGCAAGCACACCGACATTGGGGTTGAGGAGGAAGAACCACATGACCGACGCAACGGCCACGCTGGTGGCCACGGTGCTCGAGAAGATGGTTCGGAAGATGCTGACCCCGCGCATGTACTTGTCGGCCAGCACAGCCAGACCAACTCCCAGCACCAACCCGATGGGCACGGTGATGAGCGCGTACTTCAGCGTGACGATGAGCGAGTCCTGGAAATCGTTGCTCCGGAACGCATCGATGTACTGGCGGAATCCACTGTTGGTACACGAGGTGACACCACAGCGTTGCTGGCCCAACCAGATCGCCTTGCCCAATGGGTAGATCACGAACAGGGCCAGGATGACCGCCGACGGGCCGAGCATCAGCGTTGCGAGACCGGAGTCGCGCCACCTGCGTTTCATCGATCGATCCTCTGCTCGGTGGTCGCGTCGAACCGATGCCGGGTGGCCTCTGGCGCGCTGAGCCGCACCAGGTCTCCAGCCACCGGGTGCGCCTCATCCGATTCCTGGCGAACGACCACACGCTTGGATCCGACCACGCCGGTGACAAGCGTTTCGTGGCCGAGCTTCTCGACCAACTGCACCATCATCGTCAGCGGTCCCTCGGCGGTAATGTGGAGATGTTCGGGCCGAACACCGACCAGATGATCGCCCGGTTCCAGCGAGCCAGCCGGGAGGATGTTCATCGGAGGCATGCCGACGAACTGCGCGACGAACACCGACGCCGGCTTGTCATAGACCTCTTGCGGGGTGCCGACCTGTTCGAGATGCCCACGCGACATCACGGCAATGCGCGTGCCCATGGTCATCGCCTCGATCTGATCGTGGGTGACGTACACAAAGGTGGAGGCCAGCCGTTGGTGCAACGCGATGAGCTCGGCACGGGTCTCGCCGCGCAGCTTGGCGTCGAGGTTGCTGAGCGGCTCGTCCATGCAGAACACCGCCGGCTTGCGGACGATGGCGCGGGCCAGTGCAACACGCTGACGTTGACCGCCGCTGAGCGCACCGGGTTTGCGTGCCATGTACTCGGCGAGGCCGAGCGACGTCGCTGCGTCGAGCGCTGCCGCAGCACGTTCGGGCTTGGGGACCTTGCGCACCTTCAGGGGGAACTCGATGTTCTCCTGCACGGTCTTGTGCGGATAGAGGGCGTAGCTCTGGAACACCATCGCCACGTCGCGTTGTTTGGGCAACACGTCGTTGACCATGACGTCGCCGATCCACACCTCGCCCTCGGTGGGGTCCTCGAGGCCGGCGATCATGCGCAGCAACGTGCTCTTGCCGCACCCGGAGGGACCCAGCAAGATCATGAACTCGCGATCGGCGATGTCAAGGTTGATGTCTTCGACGGCGGTCACTCCATCGAACTGTTTCGTGAGGTTCTTCAAACGAACTTGGGCCACCCGCGAAGGGTACGCCATATGCGACCCGCGACCCCGCAATGGCTGGCGCTAGCCTGCGTGGTATGTCCGAATCCAGCAGCGAGACCACCGACCCGGCCCCAGCTGACATCGATCTCGATGCGATCGAAATCGATCTGGCCGATGTGGAGACCGCTCTCGCCAGGCTCGAATCGGGCACCTACTGGACCGACGAGATCACCGGACAGCCGCTGAGCGACGAGTTGCTCGCCCAGCACCCAACCGCGCGCCGTACGCCTGAGCAGTAGTTGGCGCGAACGGGCGTCGACGGTTCGTCGGCCATGTCCGGCGCGGCCCCGGCCACGCCACTGGGCGAGGCAGAGCAAATCTGGCGCAACCTACGCTTACGGCACGGCGAGCCGCTGCTGTAACCTGCAGCACAGATTCGCTCTCCAGCTAGGGGTACCAGATGGCAGATCCGTACAAGCCACGAGCGCCGTTTGCGCCGTGGGACCGTCGCACACTGCCCGGCATCTTCGATGTCGAGGAATCGGCTCGGCGCGTCGGCAACTACAAATGGGCCGAGATGAAGTTGTTCGAGGCACTCGGCGGGTGGGTGGCCACCGTCCCCGAGCTCGATGTCAAGATGCGTCTCGGCACGCACTGCTACAAGCACGCCTGGCACGCCGAGCTCTGGCACAAGCGCCTGCCGGAACTGCGCGAAATGAACCCCGAGCGGCTCACCGCTCCGGCCAACGACGCCATGGTCCGCTTTGTCGAGGCGATGACCGAGCCCGAGGCGCCCGAGCAGACCATCGAAAAGCTGGTGGGCGTCTACCGCGTGTTCATCCCCCGCTTCATCGCGGCGTACACCTACCACCTCAACGGCACCAGTGAAATCACCGATGCACCGACCGTGCGCTCGTTGAAGTTCATCCTGCAGGACGAGTTCGACGACTGGCGCGACGGCGAGATGATCCTGCAGAGCCTGATCGAGACCCCCGAGGAAGCCAGCCGCGCTGCGGCCCACATGCAACAGCTCGAAGCGATCATGATCGAGGCCGGCGGTATCGCCGGTGTCGGCACGCTCGGTGCGAGTTAGGCGAAAGGAGCACCCATGCGAAAGTTCTTCCCCGTCGAGGAGTTGGCCCGCGACGAACGCTTCAACAAGATCACCATGCGTGACCGTATGGGCGATCCCCGAACCGCTCTCAACGTCAGCAACGACGCGCCCGCCAAGCGCCCGACGAACTTGCGGCTCACCCCAGATCGCAGCGATGCCAGCGATGGGGCGCGCAGCCTGATGCACGGCATCTTCGTCGGCGAGATCCAGGCCCTCGAAGGCGCCGGGCGAACCTGCTGGGACTTCGAAACCGGCACCGAGGCACCGTTCGCGCTCAAGCTCGACATGGCCCGACAGTGCTGGGACGAAGCCCGCCATGTGGAGATCAGCGTCAAGCTCAGCGACTGGATGGGCGGCGAGATCGGCCAGTACGCCGAGAACACCGTGCTGTTCGAAGCCGCCTGCAGCACCGACCCCGTGTTGCGGCTCGCTGGCGTCAACCGCGCCCTCGAAGGTCTGGCCATCGACGTGTTCACCACGATGAAGGAATTCGGCGACCTGGCTGGCGATCCCTACCTCGAATTCTGCGAGGACTGGATGCTCGCCGACGAAGTGACCCACGTGAAGATGGGTTCCGACTGGCTGCGCAAGATCACCGAGCACGACCCCGACCGGCGCAAGAAGGCACTCGAGTTCCAGAGCGTCGTCGACAAACTCTTCAGCTACGGCGGCACGCGCAGCGAAAGCCAGGAATCGCCCATCGGGCTGGCTCGCCGCTTCCGCGAACTGGCCGGCTTCACCGACGACGAGGTCGACGACATCGCCCAACTCAGCATGCAGGCGCTCAACGAGCGCAAGTCGGCCGTCGCCCAGGCTCGTGCTGACCAGATGCGCGACGCTGCCGCCCAGTTCGCCACGAGCGCGGCTGCGGAGTAGGCGCCGCACCGCATGACTGTCTCCGTCACCCCAGCCACGTTCAGCTATGTGGCATTCGATGCCGAGCTCATTCGCAGCATCGCTGCAGGTCTGCTCGCTGCGCTCGGCATGGCCGATCACGACGTCACCATCGATGTCGACGAGACCACGCCGCTCGCACGTATCTCGTGCACCATCGACGAGAGCATCCATGTGCACGTCGACAGCGGGGCCTTCGAGGACACGCGCAAACCGCGCCAGCAGAGCGAAACAGCCACCGCCACTGCGCTCGGTCGGGTGCTGTTACGGGCCCGCGACCGACTCGTCGGCGGGTTCGGCGAAGCACCTCCAGACAAGGAACTGAGCCTGGCCCAGGTGGCGGCCTGGGAGACCTACTGCATCGGTCGCCTGCAACGCTTCGGCGTGCCCGTGAACCAGCAGCGTTGGCGCTACAACTTCCGCAACCGGCACGGCTTCAGCGATGCCACTGACGCTGCCTTCGAGCAGATCTGGACCAGCGACGGACTGACCTGGGACCAACTGAACGCGATCAGCGAATCAGCAGCCGCTTCCGCTCACGCCTGATCGTGCGAACAACGCACCATCGGGAAGAATAGGCCCATGACGCTCTCTCCCGATATCCGCCAGCGAAGTGTGACCGTGAACGGCATCGACCTGCAGGTGCTGGAGGCGGGCGATCCCACACACCCCACGGTGATCCTCAGCCACGGCTTCCCCGAGGGGGCCTATTCGTGGCGCCATCAGCTCCCGGCACTCGCAGCTGCTGGCTACCATGCCATTGCCCCCGACCAGCGCGGTTACGGCCACTCGGCGGCACCACGCGACGTTGCCGCCTACGGCATCGAGCACCTCACCGGCGACCTCGACGCCCTGCTCGACACCCTCGGCAAAGAGCAAGCCGTCTTCGTCGGCCACGACTGGGGTGCAATGATCGTGTGGGAGAGTGCCCGCCTGCATCCTGAGCGGGTTCGTGCTGTGGTTGGTGTCAGCGTGCCGGTGGTGTTGTGGCCAGCGCCCCCGACGCAACTGATGAAGATGGTCTACGGCGACAACTTCTTCTACATGCTCTACTTCCAACCGGTCGGCCCGGCCGAGGCCGAGCTCGAAGCCGACCCCTATGCCACGATGGCCAAGTTCATGTGGGCGGCCAGTGGCGAGGGTTTCGTGATGCCCACCGAGATGCGACCGATGGCAGGCAATGGTCTGCTCACCGACATGCCCATGCCTCCGGCGCGTCCTTGGCCGTGGCTCACCGAAGAGGATCTGCAGTACTACGCCGATCAGTTCGCTCACAGCGGCTTCTTCGGGCCCGTGAGCTACTACCGCAACCTCGACGCCAACTACGAGGTGCTCAAAGACGTCAGCATCGAGCGCATCAGCATGCCCAGCTACTTCATCGCCGGGGCGAAGGACGGCGTCTTGGTGATGGATCCGGGCGGAATCGAACGGATGCAGTCATCGCTGCCCGATTTCCGCGGCCACGCGCTGATCCCAGAAGCTGGCCACTGGGTACAGCAGGAAAAGCCCGATCAGTTCAACGAGACCCTGATCGGTTTCCTGAACACCCTGCCCTGAACACCCGGCCCTGGGCGCTCTGTGCCCGGCGCCGACTACCGGCGGTTGAGCTTGCTGAGCAGGCGCAGGATCTCGAGGTACAGCCACACGATGGTGACCATCAGGCCCACAGCGGCGACCCATTCCATCTGCTTGGGCAAACCAGCCTTGGCGCCCTTTTCGATGAAGTCGAAGTCGAGCGCCAGGTTGAACGCAGCGAGGCCGGCCACCAAGAAGCTGAACCCGATGCTGAATGCGCTGGTGCCGGTAAGGAAACCGACCGAGCCGCCGAAGAGGTTGATGAGCATCGAGATGCCGTAGAACACCATGATGCCCAGCGTGGCGCCGACGACGATGCGGCGCATGCGGTCGGTGACCTTGATGATGTTGGTGCGGTAGAGGAACAACATCACGGCGAACACGCCGATGGTGGCGCCCGCCGCCTGCACGACGATGCCCTTTTGGTAGAACTCGTACGAGTGCGAGATGGCCCCGACGAAGACACCCTCGGCCAACGCGTAGATGGGGCCGAGCACCTTGGCGAACTGCGGCCTGAAGCGCATCGCGATGACGCAGCCGAAGCCGACGAGGACGCCGAGCAGTGTCCACACCGGGAACTGCGCGGGTACGCCGTCGTTGACCGTGACGGCGCTCCAGCCAACAGCGGCGGCAGCGAGCAACAGCACGAACAAGACCCCGGTGGCCGTGGCGGTGCCGTGCACGGTCATGGTGCCGGCCTGCCATGTACTGATCGGGCCATCGTGGATGCCGGGCGCCCCTGCATGGGTGCCTGCCTGCGGTGCTGCCCAGCCGGCAGAGGCGGCACCGGTGTCGACTACCTCGTTGAAAGCCTTGTCGTTGAGAATTGGATTCGCCATCTGCGAACTCCTGACTTCTGAGCGGACCACACGATCCGCAACCTGTGCAGACATTAGCGACACGCCAGCGCGTTCAAACGTGCAGCCAGGTGAGAATCAGTGGAGATCGTGCGCGCTCGGGCCGTCCCACAGATCGATGTCGGGCGGGGACACGAGGATGCCCGCACACGAACGCGCCATTTCGATCATCACGTCGCTATCGAAGTGAGCACGCTGAGCCGCTGGCGAGTCCCACTTCTGGATGAGCAGGTACCGGCTCGGTTGGGTGACCGACGCGCACAGGTCGATGTTGCGACAACCCGGTTGCATCCGGCTGAGCACGACGTACTTGCTGAGGATCGCCAGCAGCGACCCGGGGTCCGAGGCGTCGAAGCGCATGGTCACGATGGCCAGTTGGATCTCATCGTTGGGGTGGTTCGCCATGTGCATCATCCAATCGGCCCAAGGCCTACAGCGGTATTTCAGATATAGAGATAGGGCCCATCACAAACAGCGATGATCGCGTGAAAAGTGACTCCCCTGTGTGGGGGACTTGACCTCGTCGGTATCGTTACCACATCGCCCCGTTGCAGATGTGGATCTCCGCATCTGCGATGTCGAACCCCAACCCCTTGAGGAGCAGCCGTGGCCAAAGATCGCGTCGATCGCGATGAAGAGGATCTGGTTCGTCTGTATCTGTCCGATATCGGGCAATACACGCTCCTCACCAAAGATGATGAGGTTCGGTTGGCGAAACTGATCGAATCGGGCAAGGCGGCAATCGCCGAACTCGATACGGCTGGCAAGGACATCACCGCAGCAAAAAAGCGTGAACTGCGCAGGGCTGCCAAAGAAGGCGAAGAAGCCGAGCGCGCATTCGTACAGTCGAACCTGCGCTTGGTGGTCTCCATCGCCAAGAAGTATCAGGCCTCGGGCCTGCCGCTGCTCGATCTGATCCAAGAGGGCAACCTCGGTCTCATGCACGCCGTCGAGAAGTTCGACTGGCGCAAGGGCTTCAAGTTCAGCACCTATGCCACATGGTGGATCCGTCAGGCCATCACGCGCGGTATTGCAAATACCGGTCGCACCATCCGTCTGCCTGTTCACGCTGGCGACACGCTGGCCCGACTGCAGAAGGCACGCAGCCGTCTCGAACTGAAGTTTGGCCGCCCGGCCACGCTGGCAGAACTCTCACGCGAAGTCGAGATGCCCGAGGACAAAGTCACCGAGGCACTGCGCTTCGCTGCCGAACCACTCTCGCTCAGCGAGCCATTGCGCGAGGACGGCGATGCCGAACTTGGTGACGTGGTCGAGGATCGCTCGGCCGAGTCACCGTTCGAAGTTGCCGCCACTGCGTTGTTGCCCGAGGAGATCTCCCGACTGCTCGCTCCGCTCGACGAGCGCGAACGCGAGATCCTCAAGCTTCGTTTCGGCCTGGACCGTGGCGAGCCACGCACGCTCGAAGAGGTCGGCGAGCACTTCAACCTCACCCGCGAGCGAATCCGCCAGATCGAGGCGAGGGCGATGAGCAAGCTGCGTCATCCCTCCAGCGATACCGGCGCGCGCGACCTCCTCGCCGTCTGACAACTGCGCCCTCGATCGAGGGTGCGTAGGCTCGGACCATGCCCGCAGTCTTCGTCCACGGAAACCCTGAAACGCCTGCCATCTGGGGCCCCCTGCTGTCGGCACTCGACCGCAGCGATGTCATCACCCCCCAACTTCCAGGTTTCGGTGTTGCCGCGCCCGATGGCTGGGGTGCCACCAAAGAGGACTACGTCGGTTGGCTCATCGGCGAGCTTGAGGCCATCGGCGAGCCAGTCGACCTGGTGGGCCACGACTGGGGCGGCGGCTTCACCGCACGGCTGGCATGCCTGCGCCCTGACCTGCTGCGCTCGTGGGTGTGCGACGTCACCGGCCTGATCCACCCCGACTACGTGTGGCACGACTTCGCGCAGATCTGGCAGACGCCCGGGGCGGGCGAGCAGTTCTTCGCCGACACTTCGGCCATCGCGATACCAGACCGGGTGAACATGTACGTGTCCATGGGTATGACACCCGACGTCGCTGCCGACGTCGTGGCCGCAGGAAACGACGAGATGAACCGCTGCGTGCTGGCGCTGTATCGCTCAGCCGCGCAGCCGGCCATGGCTGCATGGGGCAACGATGCCGAGGCCGCCGCTGCCCGGCCGGGCCTGGTGCTGATCAACACCGAGGACCACTTCGTGGGCGATACAAACCTGGGCGTCGAGATGGGCCAACGGATGGGCGCAACCATCGAAGTCCAGCAGGGCCTCGGTCACTGGTGGATGCTGCAGGACCCCGCTCGTGGCGCAGCAGTCCTGCAACAGTTCTGGGCCACCCTGTAATCGTGTCGGGCTACTGCCATGCGAAGACGGGCTGATCAAACCCATCGACGCGCGCGTGCAGACGGCCCTCGAGCGCTACCCAACGGAACTGCAGCAGCACGGCACCCGTGGGAGCGTGGATGATGTCACCACCGAGGGGCACCTGGACCACCGGCAGTTCGCTTTCGGGGATGCGCACGAAGCGGGGCGAGTCGTCGCGACACAGTTCGTGCAGACCGATGCGGTATGCATGCGCGACCTCGGCCGGGTCGGGGCGCAGGACCACGTCACCGCCGCCCCACACGACCACCGGCGTGATGACATAGCCGGATCGCGTCGGGTAATCGTCGAGCACACCCAGCACCGAGTCCTCGGACAGCAGCAGGCCCAATTCCTCGTGCAGCTCGCGTAGCGCCGTCTGGGCAACCGTCTCGCCCGGGTCGCAGCGGCCACCGGGCAGCGCCCATTGGCGCGCGTGGGCGCGCATCTTCGCGGCGCGCCGACAGAGCAGGAACGCCGCACCGCCGGCCACGCCTGTCATGAGGCCATCGATGCCAGTGACGTCGCCGGGGATCACCGATTGTTCGCCGACCGCTACCGGGTACGGATCGTGACCGTCGCGGGCGGCATCACTGTCGACGATCACGATTGCCACGGCGGCGTGCCGACGACCGTCGAGCGGATGCTCGCGACGTCCGTGCCCGGCCAGATTGGTGGCCATGCGATCACGTAGTTCGTTCGTGTACGGCGTCATGAGGGCATTCGGGTGCTGAGCACGCCGGCGTCGTGCAGCGCAGCAACATCGGCCTCGCCAAGACCGAGGAGTTCACGCAGCACCGAAGCGTTGTCTTCGCCACGATACTTCGGTTCGCCGTGCACTCCGGTGGTGGCATCGCTGAAGGTCCACGGGGCATTCGGCACGCGCACCACCCCACCGCTGCGGTCGGGAACCTCGACGATGGCGTTGCGCTGAACAGCCCACTCGCTGTCGGCGATCTCGCGCACGGACCGCAGGGCGCCCATCGCCAACTCGTAGCGGTCGAGCACCGACTCGATGCTGTGCGCATCGGGAAACGTGAGTGCCCACTCACGGATGATGTCGAACAGCTCGTCGAGATATTCCAGGCGTGTACTCACGCTGGCGAAACGCGGATCGTGCAGCAGGTCGGGCGACTCCATCGCCTCCACGAAACGATCGAAGGTGCCCCGCTCGCCAGGATGCCCGCTGATCACCACGCTCTCGCCGTTGGCCACGGTGAGCACGGGGTAATCGCCGGGCTGGAACGACCGGATCCACTCCGGCGAGACCGGGCCGTCCCACAGGTGGTCGTGCACGTGTTCGTTCACGTACAACATGGTCTGCGCCATCGACACCTCCACGTGCTGCCCGCGACCGGTGCGCTCGCGTTGGTACAGAGCGGCGAGAATGCCGCTGGCGCATTCCAGCGACGTATACAGGTCGCCGTGACTGTGCGGGTCGTTGACGTACTCCACCGGGTGTCCAGCACCCTGATGCGAATCGCACTGTGCCTTGGTGAAGCCGGTCTCGGCGCCGATGACCGAGGCGTACGCGCGGCGGTTCCGCCACGGCCCGGTGGATCCGTAGCCGGTGATGCTCGCGTAGATGGCACGCGGGTTGGCCGCCGCAATCGCTGCATAGCCCAGGCCCATACGATCCATCACGCCCGGTCGGAAGTTCTCGATCACGATGTCGATCTGGCCAATGAGCCCGAGCAGCAGCTCGACGGCGCGCGGCTTGGTCATGTCGAGGCTGATGTTGCGCTTGCCTGCGTTCTGCTGGATGAAGTAACTCGCCAGGCCCCCCACTCGAGGGTTGGCGAAACGGGTCAGGTCGCCGGCCGGCGGTTCCACTTTGATCACATCAGCCCCCATGTCGCACAGCATGCGCGCCGCATGCGGCCCGCTGAGCACGCGCGTGAAATCGAGTACCCGCACACCGGTCAGCGGGCCATCGCTGGTGGCCCGCTCTGCAGCGGGCGGGAATGACTCGTCACCGAGGTGGGTTCCTTGTGCCATACGCGTAGTCTCGCGTCCAGACCGCTGTATCCCGAATCGAACAAACAGGAGCCCATCGTGCTGTTCAGCAAGAAGTCCGAAATGGTGTCGCCCGACGAAGCACTGCCCGGTCGCACCGACCAGACCATGCCCGTACCCGAGCTCCATTACATCAATGGCAACCCGCTACAGGGTCCATGGCCCGATGGTTTCGAGACTGCCGTGTTCGGCATGGGTTGCTTCTGGGGCGCCGAGCGCAAGTTCTGGCAGGCGCCAGGGGTGTTCAGCACCGCCGTTGGATACGCCGGCGGGTACACGCCCAATGCCACCTACGAAGAGGCGTGCAGCGGGCGTACCGGCCACGCCGAGGTCGTGCTCGTGGTGTTCAACCCCGCCGAGGTCAGCTTCGAGCAGCTGCTCAAGGTGTTCTGGGAGAGCCACAACCCCACCCAGGGCATGCGTCAGGGCAACGACATGGGCTCGCAGTATCGCAGCACGATCTACACCACCACCGACGCACAATTGACGGCCGCGCACGCCAGCTGCACGTTGTACCAGGAGCGCCTCAGCGAGGCCGGGCTCGGCACCATCACCACCGAGATCGCCGCATGTGGCGAGTTCTTCTACGCCGAGCCCTATCACCAGCAGTACCTCGGCAAGAACCCCAACGGTTACTGCGGTATCGGTGGCACCGGGGTGAGCTGCCCCATCGGCCTCAAGGCCTGATTCCCCACCCATTGGCGCGGATGTCGTCGCCATCAGCGTCGATGCCCCGTCCGGACCATCGCAGCACGCCGGGCGTCTCGCTGAGCTTGGCGATCAGGCCCTGCATCGGTGTTCCCCCAACCTCGACGATGGCCTGACGCGCCGCGTAGTGCGGGTCAGCGGCGATGTCGGCCATGTCCATCACCGGCCCCGCAGCAGCCTCGGCCTCATCGAACAAGCGCAAGACCTCGTCCTGCGGACGTTGCCTGCACCAATCGATCATGATTGCCTCCAACTCGGCACGGTTGGCCATTCGTGCACCGAAGGTTTCAAACCGCTCGTCGCCGCCGACTCCGAGCAACCGCAGTACCCGCGCTGCGACGGTGTCGCTGCTGGCGCTGACGCCAATCCACTTGCCGTCGCTACAGAGATATGTGCCACGTGGCGTGGTGTAGGGCAGGCCGGCACCGAGACGTGGCTGCATCTCACCAGTGAGCTTGTACAACGACAGCAGCGGCCCCATCATCTGGAACACACTCTCCAGCAGGCTGACATCGACCACCTGGCCCGTTCCGCTGTGCAGGGCAACCATCGTTGCAAATGCACCGACCAGACCCGTGACCTCATCTGTGAGGGCGATGGCCGGCAGAAGTGGCTGCCCACCCGGCTCGCCGCTGATCGATGCCAAACCACTCATCACCTCGGCGATGCTGGCAAACCCGGTGCGGTTGCGGTACGGCCCGGT
This sequence comes from Actinomycetota bacterium, assembly GCA_009726095.1. Taxonomy (GTDB): domain Bacteria; phylum Actinomycetota; class Acidimicrobiia; order Acidimicrobiales; family Ilumatobacteraceae; genus WLMZ01. The sequence continues at coordinate 4,879 of WLMZ01000039.1, read as the reverse complement.
CTGCCCGAATCCGGTGACGCGGGTGATGACGAGCGCGGGGTTCACGGCGTGTAGCTCGTCGGGACCCAGACCCAGCCGTTCGAGCGTGCCCGGCCGAAAGTTCTCCACCAGCACGTTGGCGTCGCGCACCAGCCGCAGCAACAGGTCTCGGTCGGCATCGTCTTTCAGGTCGAGCGCGAGTGAGCGCTTGTTGCGGTTGACCAGCTTCCACCACAGACCCTCGCCATCGCGCGGGTCGCGCCACGCCATGTTGCGCAAGCTGTCACCGGTATCAGGCCGCTCGACCTTGATCACGTCGGCACCGAAATCAGCCAGATAGCGCGCGCAGTTCGGACCGGCGATCACCGTCGACAGATCGATGACGCGTATGTCGTGCAGCGGCGGCGGCGGCGGCAGGGTCTGACTCACGGGGCCCATCCGGCAAGGAGCGTGCACGCCTCGGCGATGTCGTCGGCGCTGCCCGCGTAGGAGAATCGCACCGAGCGATGGCCGAGCGTCGTATCGAAGTCGAGCCCCGGTGTGGCGGCCACTCCGAGTTCGTCAAGCCACCGGCGGCACAGGACCATCGAGTCATCACCCAGGTGCGACACATCGGCGTACACGTAGAACGCGCCATCAGCCTCGGCGACCTGCGTGATGCCGGCGGCTGCCAGACCGTCGAGGAGCATGCCGCGGTTCGCCCGGTACCGATCGACATGGGCATCGAGTTCGGGCTGGTGATCAAAGGCAGCCAGGCCGACAACCTGCGACACGTGCGGGGCACAGATGTAGAGGTTCTGCTGCAGACGTTCGAAGGCGTCGGTCAATGCATCGGGGGTGACGACCCAACCGAGTCGCCATCCGGTCATGCTGAAGTACTTCGAGAAGCTGTTGATGACCACGGCATCGTTGGAGTGTTCGAGCATCGTCGCAGCAGGGCCGTTGTAGGTGATGCCGTGATAGATCTCATCACTGATCAGGCGGATGCCATGTTCGCGGCAGTGGGAACCGAGCAACGCCATTGCAGCCGGCGACAACACGGTGCCGGTCGGGTTCGATGGCGATGCAACGATGAGCCCGTCTAGGTGCCCGGCCCCGTCCAGCATCTCAGCAGTGGGCGCCCACCGCGACCCGGCCCCGACCGGAATGGGTACCGGCTCGATGTCGAGCGCCAACAAGGCGTTGCGATAGCACGGGTAGCCGGGTTCGAGCACCCCGACGCGCTGGCCCGCATCGAAGCATGCAAGGAACGCCAGCGAAAAACCCGCTGATGCGCCCGCCACCACCATCACCCGTTCAACGGGCACCTGTACGCCGTACCACTCGTCGTAGTGCCGGGCGATACGCCGGCGCAGGCTCATCAGACCAGCAGCGTTGGTGTAGCCGAGCGGCTGGCGCTGCAACGCTTGGACCGCCACCGCCAATGCACCGGCGGGCGCCGAGGTGGATGGCTGCCCGAGCTGGAGGTGCATCACCCGATGTCCGGCGGCCTCGCGTTCGCTGGCCAGCGCGCCCATCACCATGGCATGGAAGGGGGGCACCCGCCCGGCACGCATCGATGCCGCCAGGGCAGTGGGCGCGGGACTCATTGCAGGATGTTGAAGTCGGCTGGAAGATCACCGCGACCCGTGAGGGCGCGGATGACCTGATGGGCGTCACCGGCCGCCACGAGCGCGACCACCACGATCTCGGCCGCAGTGGATTCGAGGTCATCGTCAAGCCCGAGGGCGCGCTGCAGGTCGAGCATGTGTACCCCGGCCTCCACCACGCGGGTGGCGAGGAAGTCGATCAACGCGATCTGCCCGAACGGTGTGTAGACCGGGGCATCGTCGTCAGCCAGCCCAACGCGCACACAGGCGGCCTCGATCGTGGAGCGAACCTTGCCCACCGGGTCGTCGCGCATCTCCTCGCCTGCCGCATGTCCCCGCGCCGCTACCTGGGCGTGGAGACCCGGACCACCGTTGAGCACCGTGTGGTAGTACTCAGCGGCGCTGTACAAGATGACCTCGCTCGACGGCGCTGCATCGAGATACGTGGCGGCCGTGCTGTAGGCGCGGATGGCGTGGGCGAACAGCTCGCGCACGTTCCACTCACCGAGTCCGGGCAGATCGAACTGTTCGTCGGACATGTCAGCGGCGAGACGGATATAGGCCTCGCCGAGGTGATCGAATGCGGTCCTCACCGCAACTGCAGAGTGAAGCACCGGTCCTCCAGACGGCCGAGCGCATAGGTCTCGTAATCAATGCCGAAGTCGCTGTAGAGATGGCGGCAACGCTCGCTCCACGCCAGGGCCTCCGGCGTGGAGATGCGGTGCACCACCTGGGTGATACCCGTGTCGTAGACGCGGTACTCGGCCCACGTGCCCGGGAAGTCCTTCACGCAGCCGACCTCGATGGTGGGCACGTTGTCGGCGTTGGTCATCGGACGCACGCGGTGCCGGTGGGTGTGACCGGCGGTGTAGGCAATGATGCTGGCGCGGCGCATGACGACATCGGCCAAACCGTCGCTGGCATCGGGGTGCAGGCCGAAGTAGTTCTCGCCGCGCACGCCGTCGGGGGTGCCCCCGGTCCATTGTTGATGGTGCCCCATCACGATGACAGGCCGATCGGCCTCAGCGGCAAGTGCGTCGAGCCAGTCAAGTTGTTGCAACGACAACGAACCTGTGGTCTGCCCGGGGATGACCGTGTCCATCAGGGCCACGTACACACCCGGCAGTTCAACCCACTGATCGCCGTCGTACCCGCTCTGGAACTTGTACGCATCGTGGTTGCCGCGCACCACGTGCAGTCGGCCGGCAAAGGCGCCACGGTAGTGCTGCTCGAACGCCGCCCATTCCTCGGGCTGGCCATCCTGGCTGAGGTCGCCCTTCACGAACACGGCCCACGGCTCGATCGCGTCGATCTCTGCAATGGCCCCACGGTTCATCGTCTCCGGATACGGCGACTCGCCGGCGGCGCTGCGTTGGATCGGGCCCTCGGGGTTGTTATCAATACGGCCACATTCGGTCTCGCCGAAGTGCACGTCGTTGACCGTGGCAAAGCGGCACAACAATTCGCCCTGGGGACGCGGCAGCGTGGTGACCCACTGCCCGTGGAACTCGTAGGGGGTGTCGTGGGCCAGATCGTCGTAGCGGTACACCGTGGTGCCGTCGTGCATCACGATGAGGTCGTCGGCGACAGTAGTGATATCCACGCCGCAACCGTAGCCGCGGCCGCGTCGGCTCAGGCCTTCAGCACCACTGCACCGGCGATCTCGTCAGCGGTAGGGACGATCGCGGCGCATCGGCAATGGAACGCTCCACCACCGGCCGCTGAACTTCCATGCGGTGTTGCGTGCCTGCACCTCGTCGGACACCATGATGGGGCGCGGCCACATGGCCTGCACGGCCGCGGCGATGGCCACGGCTTCCTCGTCGGTGGGAGCCGGCGAGATCTCGCCGGTGAGCGGAGCGCTCATAGCGGCATGTTGCCGTGCTTGCGGCGGGGCAGTTCCTCGCGCTTGGTACGCAACATGCGCATGCCCGCGATGATCTTCTGACGCGTCTCGGCGGGATCGATGACGTCGTCGATGTACCCGCGCTCGGCCGCCGCGTACGGGTTGGCGTACTTCTCGGTGTAGTCGGCGACCAGTTCTGCACGGCGGGCAACCGGGTCGGCGGCCTGTTGCAGTTCGCGGCGGTACACGATCTCCACGGCACCTTGGGGACCCATTACGGCCAGTTCGGCGGTTGGCCACGCATAGGCGAGGTCCGAGCCGATGGACTTGGAGTCCATGACCACGTAGGCGCCACCGTAGGCCTTGCGGGTGATGATCTGGATACGCGGCACCGTGGCCTCGCAGTAGGCGTACAGCAGCTTGGCGCCGTGGCGGATGATGCCGCCGTACTCCTGATCGACGCCGGGCAGGAAACCGGGCACGTCGACGAATGTGACGAGCGGGATGTTGAACGCATCGCAGGTGCGCACGAATCGCGCCGCCTTGCTGGCGGATTCGATGTCGAGCACACCCGCGAGCATGAGCGGCTGGTTACCAACGATGCCGACCGGCTTGCCGTCGATGCGGCTGAAGCCACACACGATGTTCTTGGCCCAATGGCTGTGGTATTCGAAGAACTCGCCGTCGTCGACGACGGCGGCAATGACCTTCTTCATGTCATAGGGCTGGTTCGGCGAGGCGGGCAGGATGTCGCGCAGTTCGGGGCAGAGGCGATCGGGATCGTCACCGGTTTCGATGGCCGGCGGCTCCTCGAGATTGTTCGCCGGCAAGAAGCTGAGCAGGAAGCGGACATCGTCGAGACAGCTCTTCTCGTCGGCCGACACGAAGTTGGCGACACCGCTCTTGGAGGCATGGCTCATCGCGCCACCAAGTTCCTCCAGCGTGACGTCCTCGCCCGTGACGGTCTTGACGACATCGGGGCCGGTGATGAACATGTGGCTGGTCTCGCGCACCATGAAGATGAAGTCGGTCATGGCCGGGCTGTACACGGCGCCGCCGGCACAGGGCCCGAGAATGACCGAGATCTGCGGCACCACACCGCTCGACCGCACGTTGCGGAAGAAGATGCCGCCATAACTGGCCAGCGAGACGACACCTTCTTGGATGCGGGCACCGGCACCGTCGTTGAGACCCACCACCGGTGCGCCAACCTTGACGGCGAGGTCCATCAGCTTGTGGATCTTCTCGGCGAAGACCTCGCCCAACGCCCCGCCGAACACGGTGAAGTCCTGGCTGAACACGAACACCTTGCGACCATCGACCGTGCCCCACCCGGTGATGACACCGTCGGTATACGGGCGCTCCTCCAACCCGGCCGCATGTGCCCGGTGCCGAGCGAGCATGTCGAGCTCCTGGAAGCTGTCTGGGTCGAGGAAGTAGTCGATGCGTTCGCGGGCCAGCAGCT
>WLMZ01000038.1 GCA_009726095.1 Actinomycetota bacterium | reverse complement strand
GTTGCCAACCTGTACGACATGATCCACCCCAACGCCAGCGACACCATGACGGTTCGCTCGGTGTTCGTGATCGGCCCAGACAAGAAGGTCAAGCTGCAGATCACCTACCCAGCCTCGACCGGACGCAACTTCGAAGAGATCCTGCGCGTCATCGACAGCCTGCAGTTGTCGGCGAAGTACAAGGTTGCCACCCCGGCCAACTGGCAAGACGGCGACGACGTGATCATCGGTGCCGCGGTCAGCGACGACGAGGCCAAGCAGCTGTTCCCGCAGGGTTGGACCACCGTCAAGCCCTACCTGCGCGTGATGCAACAGCCCGGCAAGTGAGCCAACGCCGATCACCGGCGACGGGCCGGCATAGCAGCGGCCCTCAACACAGATTTGCCTGAACCCAGGCACGAACCGAAGGCGCCAGTCGATCGAGATGATCGGCTGGCGCTTCTCGTATCTGGGTGGCACTGATGGGCACCGCGACCCGGTCAGCGTCGACCACGACTGCGTCCGCGCCGAACCGTCGGGCCAGCTCGCTGATGTAGACGTCACTGCTGAACACCACATGGGGACCGCTGTCGTGCGGCCACTGCGACTCGAACAGCGCCATCCACTTCGCCCACAATTCCTCGTTGGCGAAGTCGTTGTCGAGCTGATGTCGCAGCTCGACCACCGTGACCCGTGGGTGCAGATCGGCAAGCCATGCGGCACGCAGTTCGCCGGGCACCAACTCGCCATCTCGGGTGTTGACGAACACCACCAAGTGTTGCGTGCGCTGCTCGGCCCACTCGATCATGTACGAATGACCGAGGTGCGGCGGATTGAAACGCCCCACGATCAGGCCGGTGGGATATCTGGTCATCGCCAGCGAGCTCCGGGCTGCTCGGGTGACGAACCGGGCGACGAACCGGGCGAACGCCGGATGATCCTGTTCATTTCGCCGTGGGCAACGCCTCGACAACCGAGCGCCAGCCCGCACCCAGCGCAGTGGCATCACCGGCTCCGTGCGCGTGCGGGGCACCGAGCACATGCGCATAGGCGGTCAGCGCCAACGCCGTTGCCACGGCGTCCTGGGTGATCACGGCCAACGACACGGCACGCTCGAGCCAGCCGCGTGCTGCCAAGCCATCACCCGCAGCCGCCGCTGACGACCCGGCAGCGATGCCGGCAATCACACCATCGAGGTACGTGTGGCCCACAGCGTCGGACACCTCGGTGGCGGCCTCGATGGCCTCATCGGCGCTGCCCTGCAGCGCTGCGACGAGCGCGCGGATCGATTGGAAGAACGGATGCGCTTCGATGCCGTTGCTCACATGGGCGAGCGCCGTGCGGGCCTCTTCGTAATCGCCGATCTGGGCGAGCCCTGCGGCACGGATGACCCACGACTCGCCAGCATCGGCCTGCACCTTGCGCAAGCGCTCAATGGCTTCGTCGGCAAGCGTGACCGTTGCCCTGCCGTCGCCGCTGTGCATGGCGATGCCGGCGGCGGCAACGAACGGGAAGGCCGCCTGGCCGAACTGGTCGGATTGTGCCAGCAACGCCTCGCTGGTGCGGGCAGCGTTGGGATCGCCCAGGGCCACCTGGGTACGACCGAGCACGGCGAGCGACTGCGCCAGGCCGAAGCCATCGCCGAGCTTTTTGAACCGCGCCCGCGCCTGCTCGGCGAGGCCGGCGGCGGCTTCGACGTGACCGGTCCACAGACGCATGGACGCCAACAGTGTGAGCATCATCCCCTCGGCCCATTCATCGCCGCGCTCGCGTGCTTCGTGACGGACGGCATTCGCAAGCTCGTCCGCTTCTTTGAAGCGTCGGTTGTAGAAGTGCACGAACGCCATCAGGCCATTGACCCAACCAACGCCGGCACGATCGCCGAGCTCGGTCAGGGTCTCGAAGGCGCGGCGCAGGTGCTCGGCGGCGACATCCATGTTGCCGCTGAGAAACGCCATGAACGCGCGGTGTTGCTCGATGTAGCCGAGGCCACGGCGGTCGCCGAGTTCGATGTAGATGCTCTCGGCCTCGCCGAACAGCCACTCGGCATCGGCCAACGAACCGCCGAAGAGCTCGAGGAAGCCGCGTAGGCGCAATGTGTCGGCGAGCTGCTGGAAATCGCCAAGTTCGCGGAAGAGGTCGATGGCCTCGCCGAGCTGACGACGCGCCGCGGGCAGGTCGCCGCCGATCTGGCTGATCTGCCCACGGGCGCGTCGGGCACCAGCCTCGATGAGTTGATCGCCAGCCGAGAGCGCCTCGGACAACACCGAGTCGGACTCGGCTCTGGCCCGATCGAGCTGGCGAAGATCGACGAGCGCGTTGATGCGCTTCAGGCGCAGGCCGGCGCGCGTCTGGCGCGTATCGGCAGACTTCGGGCCGAGTTCCAACAGATCGACGGCCCTGGTGGAATACCGCACGATCTGGCGCAGATTGCCCTGTTCGACAGAGCGCTCGGTGGCGGATTGCAGAGCGAGCACCGCCTGTTCAAACACATCATCGGGCACGCCGGCGAGCTGACCGAGTTCGGACACCAGCTCGGCGGCCGAGGCAAGGTGGTGGGCAACGTCATCGGGGTTGACCTGACGCCCCAGCATCGACTTGGCGACACCCATATGGCGGGCGGCACGCACGGCCTTGGTGAGGGTCTGATAGGCCACCTCGCGCACCGAATCGCTCTTGAACGACCAACGCCGACCCTCGATCTCGAGCAACCCACCGTCGAGCAACCCGTCGAGGACAGCGATGTCGAGGCGCTGGCCGAGCTCGGCCGCAAAGCGTTCGAGGCTCGTCACGGACCCGGATGGTCCGAGCACGGCAGCATTGTCGATGGCTGCGCGCTGGTCGGGCGGGAGTTGGTCGAGGCGGGCAGCGATGACAGCCCGCAGCGAATCGGGCAGCGCACGAACGTCGCCGCCCTCGGCAACCAACACGGCCAGTTCTTCGAGGAAGAGCGGATTACCGCCCGAACGCTCGTAAATGGTCGTGATCGTGGCTTCGTCCGCGTCGGGGCCGATGATGGCCCGGCACAGCTGCCCTGCAGAGATCCGGCCGAGGGGTTCGAGCGGTAGGCGAACCACCGCCGCCCGCGTGGATACCGGCGGCCAGACCAGTTCGGGGTCGGGCCGGTTCGTGGTGACGAGCACGAAGGGGGTGCGGGCGAGCGCAACCAGGAGGTGCTCGCACAGCGCCAGCACCACGGGGTCGGCCCAATGCACATCGGTGATGGACAGCAGCACCGCACCCTGACGCAGCTTGCGTTCGAGGACGGCGGTGACTGCCCGGGTCACGGCGTCTCGGGCCGTGACGGGGTCGACGTCATCGAGCTTGGACGGATACCCGAGCAGGTGTTGGAAGGCCTCGGCGAGGCCCTGTTTGGTGGCGTCGTCGACGTCGCCGAACAGCTCGTGCCCCAGCGCCGCGGCCATCTCGCGGATGGTGTCGATCGAGGGCGCTGCGTCAAGTTCGAGTCGGTCGAACAGGGCGCTGGCGACCGGCCACCAGACGTTGGATTCGCCGTAGGGCACGGCGAAACCCTCGACGACGAGCAATGCGTACTTGAGGCGGGCAGCGTCGAGCAGTTCGTCGACGAGCCGGCTCTTTCCGACACCACCCTCGCCGTCGACGGCGATGAGCGCCGCCTGCGAGTTGGCCATCGCGAAGTCGACCGCAGCAATGGTGAGCCCGAGTTCGGTGGACCGGCCCATGATGGCGACGTCTCTGCGGCGGCGACGGGCGCCCGGCTGCGCAACCGCACCCTTGGCCAACCATGCGGCAACGGCTGCCTCGCGACCCTTTGCCGACAGCTCACCCTGTGACACGTAATCGATGTTGTCAACGGTGAGACCGTGCGTGGTTTCTCCCACCAGCACCCCGCCCGGCGGAGCCAACGACTGCAACCGCGAGGCGGTGTTGACGACGTCTCCCATGGCCGTGTGGTCGGTTCCGGCGACAGTGCCCACCAATGCCACACCGGTGTTGATGCCCACGCGCATCTGCAGCGCGGCGGAATCGTCGGTGGTCACACGCGACGCAGCAAACGACGCCAGCGATTCCTGCATCCGCAAACCCGCCCGGACCGCACGTTCGGCATCGTCCTCGTGTGCGACCGGCACGCCGAACAGGGCAACGATGCCGTCTCCGACGAACTTGTCGACCGTGCCGCCAAAGGTGGTGATGTCCTCGACCAGCCGCTGGAAGCAGGAGTCGACCAGGCGTTTGACGTGCTCTGGGTCGAGGTTCTCGGACAGTGTCGTGAAGCCGACCAGATCGGCGAAGAGCACGGTGACCACGCGGCGTTCCTCGAGGGTCGCCGCAGCCACCGCATATCCGCACGTTGGACAGAACCGAGAGCCGGCCGCAACCGGGTTTGCGCAGGATGGGCACGAACTCACTGTGCTGATCGTACGGCATGCGGGCGCCACCTCCCGACACGGGTTTCATGAGTCCAGCGGGGTGCCCACCGGTCGTGCAGTAGGTTGGGGCCGTGTTCCGACACGCATTGCTTCTCGGCGCAGCCATATCGGTGGTTCTGTCGGCCAGCGCGCTGGCCGGGTGTTCGCCCGACCTTGGCGATGCTCCCACGCCCAGCCGTACTGCCGATCAGCAACAGGGCGAGCGGCTGGCCCAGATCTCGGGATGCATGGCCTGCCATGCGCCCGGTGGTTCGGCCACATCGTTCGTCGGGCTCGCAGGCACGACGGTGCGGCTGGCCGACGGGTCATCGGTGATCGCTGATTCGTCGTACCTCACTGAGTCGATCGTCTACCCGAACGCCAAGCGGGTTGCGGGGGCGACGCTGGCAATGCCGACGAACTCGTTGACTGCTGCTGAGGCGGCGCGCATCGTCGCCTACATCGAGGCGCTGTCAGACGTGACACCTGTCCACCGCCCGTAGGCACGAATCCACCCAGTACAGGGTCATGTCACGGCATTTTGCGCTACAAATATTGCATGACTGAAGCCCCCACCACCACTGCTGCAGCCGGAGCCATCGATGCCACCAAGGTCTACGGGTCAGGTGACAGCGAGGTGCGCGCCCTCGACGGCGTCACGGTTGCGTTCGAAGCCGGCCGGTTCACAGCCATCATGGGACCCTCCGGTTCGGGCAAATCAACCCTGATGCACACCCTCGCCGGGCTCGACGGCCTCACCTCGGGCACCGTGTACATCGGCGACACCTACCTGGCCACGCTGAAGGACAAAGAACTCACCGAGCTGCGCCGCCGCAAGGTCGGTTTCATCTTCCAGGCCTACAACCTCATTCCCACGTTGTCGGCCGAGGAGAACATCCGCCTGCCCCTCTTGCTGGGCAACTCCAAGGGCGACGAGGCATGGATCAACCGGGTGATTGACACCGTTGGTCTGCGCGACCGCCTGACCCACCGTCCGAGCGAGTTGTCGGGCGGGCAGCAACAGCGCGTTGCCGTTGCACGAGCGATGGCCAGCCAGCCCACCATCATCTTCGCCGACGAACCCACCGGCAACCTCGACAGCCGCACGGGCGCCGAGATCCTGTCGTTCATGCGCCTTGCGGTCAACGAATTCGGCCAGACCATCGTCATGGTCACCCATGACCCCGTGGCGGCGAGCTACGCCGATCGCGTCATCTTCCTCGCCGACGGGCGCATCGTCGACGAGATGCAGGACCCCACCGCCGAGCGCGTCCTTGATCGCATGAAGCGCTTCGGGGACTGACGTGTTCCGAATCTCACTGAAGAATGCACTGGCCCGCAAGGGTCGACTCCTGCTCACCTCACTGGCTGTCATTGCTAGTTGTGCCTTCTTGAGCGGCGTCTTCGTGTTCAGCGACACGATCAACGCCAGCATCGACCGCCTCTTCGCGACGGCGTACGCACACACCGATGCCTTCGTGCGCTCCTCGAACGTGATCGAGGGAGACTTCGGCGCCGACACCCGCGCCCGTCTCTCTGACTCGCTGATCGCAACGATCCGGGCGGTGCCGGGCGTGACCGAGGCCGAGGGTGACGTGCAGAGCTTTGCGCGTATCGCCACCTCGGCGGGCAAGCCGCTGGGCATCGACGGACCACCCAAGTACGGCGGGGTGTTCACCGGCGCCGAGAGCTCGCCATGGAGGATCGATCAGGGCAGGCCCGCACGCGGCCCCACCGAGGTCGTCATCGACAAGCGCTCCGCCAAGGAAGGCAAGATCGCGCTCGGCGATTCGGTCACCGTCACCGCCAAGCAGGGTGCCCGCCCGTTCACCGTCGTCGGCATTGTCACCTTCGCCGGATCGGATACATCGGGCTCGGCAACATGGGCCCTGTTCGATCTCAACACCGCAGAGGAATTCGTGGTCGGCGAGGCCGGCAAGATTGATTCGGTCATCGTTCGCAGCGATGGCACGACCACCGACGAGGCGTTGAAGGCCCGCATCTCCCAAGCACTCACGGGTGACTCGGTCCAGGTGCTCACCGGTGCCGAGATCACCAAGGAGACGCAGGACTCCGTGGCGAAGTTCTTCAACATCTTCAGCACGGTGCTCACCATTTTCGCAGCGATTGCCCTACTGGTCGGCTGCTTCGTGATCTACAACGTGTTCCGGATCACCGCTGCGCAACGCCAACAAGAGAGCGCCCTGATGCGCGCCATCGGCGCCAGCCGTGGACAGGTCGTGAAATCGTTGTTCGTCGAGGCCGGCGTCGTAGGCATCGTCGGCAGCGTGCTCGGCTTCCTCGGTGGCGTCGTGCTGGCGACGCTCATCCTCGGACTCCTCAAAGCCACGGGCAACGGTCCATCGGACAACTCCCTCACCATCAACCCCTCGTCATTCGTCATCACGCTCATCGTCGGTTTTGTCGTCACCGTGCTGTGCGCCACCCTGCCGGCGATCCGCGCCGGACGGGTCTCGCCGCTGGCGGCGATGCGCGACGTCAGCATCGATCGATCGGGCCTCTCGCGCAGACGCATCGTCGTGGGTTTCGGCTTCATCGCCATCGCGGTGGGCGGCGTCGTGCTGGGGCTCACCGGTTCTGCAGTGTGGTTGGCCCCCGGCGTGGGCGGGCTCTTTGCCGGTCTCATCGCCCTTGGCCCCGTGGCCGTCGGGCCGATGATGTCGCTGCTGGTGGCGCCGCTGCGCACCCTGCGCGGCGTCACGGGCGAGATCGCCGTACGCAACGCCGCCCGCAGTCCCGAACGCACCTCGCTCACCGCCGCTGCGCTGGGCATCGGCCTGGCCCTGCTCGTCGCCGTCGCCACACTCGGCTCGTCGCTCCAGGGCTCCATCCGCGACGCGATCGGCAAGCAGTTCACCGGCAACTTCGCCATCAGCACCAGCGACGGCCAGGGCTTCGGCGGCCTTCCCCCGGTGCTCGCCGACGAACTGAACAAGCTGCCCGAGATCAGCGACGCTGTCGGTCTCGGTGTCGCCCAGATGCTGGTGATCGAGAAGGGCAAACCCATTGCGAAGGGCGTCATCACCGTCGATGCAACACACGCTGCAAAGCTGCTCAGCGTCCCCTTCATCGAAGGTGGATGGGCGGGGCTCGACAGCACCAGCATCCTGGTGGCCAAGGACAAGGCCAACCGCGATGGACTGCACGTGGGCAGCAAGATCTCCACGATGTTCCTCGATCAGTCGACAGCCACGCTGACGGTTGCCGGAATCTTCGATTCGAAGAACTTCGGCAACCTCATCACCGACAGCGCGTTGTTCGATGGGCGCGGCGCAGCCCTGTTCGATGTGCAGGTGCTCGTGCAGACCAAGCCGGGGGTCTCTGACGCTGACGCAACTGCGGCCGTGAAGACCGTCACCGACCGGTACCCGACAGCAAAGGTGCAGACCCGCCATCAGTTCATCGAGGCCCAGGTCGATCAGGTCAAGGGCATCCTGGTGTTCATCTACGCCCTGCTGTTGATGTCGGTCTTCATCGCAGTGCTGGGCATCGTGCTGACGCTGCTCCTCGCCGTGCACGAACGCCGCCGCGAGCTGGGCCTGGTGCGCGCCATCGGCATGACCCGCAAGCAGGTACGCGGCAGCATCCGCTGGGAAGCCATCGTCACGGCCGTACTCGGCGCCATCATGGGAACCGTGCTGGGTCTGGCCCTTGGCTGGATCGTCGTGCGCGCCCTGCGTCCGCAGGGCTTCACGGTGTTCAGCGTGTCGGCGGTGTCGATTGCACTGTTCGCCGTTGCGGCCATCATCTTCGCGGTGGTGGCGGCATGGTGGCCAGCGCGTCGGGCAGCCAACTCCGACATCCTGCAGGCCATCGCCACCACATGACAACGGCACACCGACCCCGGCGTCGACCGGTCAGCGCAGTACTCCACCTCACCTTCAAGAACGTGACAGCTCGGTTCGGGCGCGTCGTGCTCACAGCGCTCGCCATTGTGGTCAGCACGGCGTTCCTGTCGGGAACCTTCATGTTCCGCGACACGCTCGAGGGCACCTTCGACGCCCTGTTCGCCAAGTCCTACGAGAAGGTCGATGCCTACGTGCAATCGGCCAACACCGTGGAGACAGCGTTCGGTTTCGAAGTGCGCGACAAGGTACCCATCAACGCCGTCGAAGCAGTGGCGCAGGTAAGCGGTGTCGCCGATGCTCAAGCACTGGTACAGGGCGATGCCGTGGTCATCGCCAAGGACGGCAAGCCGGTCGAGCGAACCACCCGCGCCACGTCTGGCGGCACCATCAACACCGGCGATCTCTCGGTCTGGAAGTTGACCAGCGGCCGCTACCCCACCGGTGGCAGGGACGTCGTGCTCGACGATCAGACAGCGTCGGACGGCGGCTACGCCATTGGCGACTCGGTGAAGATCAACGCAGAGGCCGGTTCACGCTCGTTCACCCTGGTCGGCATAGCCCAGTACAACAACGTGGCCACGCCCGGCGATGCGACCTGGGCACTGTTCGATGCCACCACGGCCATGGAGTTCGTGGCCAAACCCGGGTTCATCGATGCAGTGTTGGTGCGCGGCGACGGTTCAGTCACCGATGCCGAGTTGGCCCAGCGGGTGCAGACAGCACTCGACCAGACGCCTGCGCTCACACCGCTGCAGGCGCTCACCGGCGCGGAGATCACCGTGCAGAGCCAGACCGAGATCCAAAAGGGTCTGGGCTTCTTCACCATCTTCCTGTCGATCTTTTCGTTCATTGCGCTCGGGGTCGGCTGTTTCGTGATCTACAACGTGTTCTCGATCACGGCAGCGCAACGCCGACGCGAGAACGCACTGCTGCGGGCCATTGGCGCAAGCCGCCGTCAGGTCACCCGGCTGATGCTCCTGGAGGCTGCCGTCATCGGCCTGCTCGGCTCCGCTCTGGGATTGGTGGCCGGGGCCGGACTCGCCGTTGGCATCCAGGTCGCGCTCAACGGTGCCGGCCTAGGCGTTCCCTCGCGCGGTCTCGTCATCACGGCTGGCACGGTGATGGTCACCGTCATCGCCGGTCTGGTCACCACGTTGGTTGCCGCCGCCGTGCCGGCCATCTCGGCCGGCAGCGTTCCCCCCGTTGCGGCGATGACCGAATCGGCCTTCGAACAACCCCGCAGCCACCGTGGTCGCATCGTCAGTGCCTGCGGCTTCATCGCTCTCGGAGCATCGGCCATCATCGGCGTGCTCGCCGGTGCCGACTCGCTGCTGCTCGGCGTCGCTGTAGTGGCGGTCTTCGTCGGGGTACTCCTGCTCGGCCCAACGATGGCCAACCCCATCGCGCGTGTGCTGGGCGGACCCGTCGAACGGCTCCGCGGCATCACCGGGGGCATGTCACGCGCCAATGTGCAACGCAACCCACGACGCACTGCGCGTACCGCCGCCCCCGTGCTGATCGGGGTCGCACTGGTTACCGGGGCCAGCGTGTTCGCGGCATCGATCAAGGAGCAGTTGCGCGACACGATCGGCAAACAGTTCCTCGGTGACTACGTGATCAACTCCTCCAACGGCGGATCGCTCAGTTTCAGCCAGTCGTTCGTCGACGAACTCAACACGCTTCCCGAGGTCGGGGCCGCCACCGGGCTCGGCTTTGCCCGGCTGCAAGACGCTGGCACCAACAAGGGCTTCTTCGCCACCACGGTCAACCCGGTGACGGCAGAAGGCATCCTCGACTACACCTTCGTGCAGGGCTCGTTCGCCTCGCTCACACCGCAGGGCATCCTGGTGAGCACCGGCGAAGCGAAGCGGGCCGGCCTCGCCGTCGGCTCGACCGTGGCGCTGCGTGTCGGGCAGACCGACATCACGGTCACGGTGCAGGGCATCTATGCCTCCAGCGATCTCGCCCAGGCACGTGTCGTACATCGCGCCCTGCTTAACGGCACGTCGGCCAGCAACCTCGCCGGGTTCGTGTTCATGACCAGGGCGCCAGGCGTGTCCGATACACAGTTCCGAACCGTGGTGGACGCTGCGATCACCCGCTACGGCATCGGCACACTGCAGAACCGGGGACAGTTCATCGATGGTCGCAGCGACATCATCGACCGCAGCCTCTTCTTCATCTACGGCCTCCTCGCACTCTCGGTCGTCATCGCCGTCTTCGGCATCGTGCTCACCATGTTGCTCGCCGTCCATGAACGACGGCGAGAGATCGGGTTGCTGCGAGCTGTTGGCATGACGCGGTCGCAGGTGCGTACCACCGTGCGCTGGGAGAGCGTGCTCACCTCGCTCTACGGGGCAATCGTCGGCGTGGTCCTGGGTCTGGTGCTGGGCTACATCGTCATCGTGGCGTTACGCGATCAGGGCCTGTCGAAGTTTGCAGTCCCCACCACGGCCATCATCGTGATCGTGGTCACCGCCTTCTTTGTCGGCGTCCTCGCTGCGGTGGTCCCGGCGTGGCGCGCCACCAAGCTCGACCTCCTGAAAGCGATCGGCACAGACTGATGATCAATCCACTCGACCCCGGCGATGCGGTGCTGGCGTTCCTCGCCGAACGGCACCTTGCCACCCTCACCACGATGCGCGCCGATGGCAGCCCCCATGTGGTGCCGGTGGGCTTCAGCTACTCCGCTGACGAACGACTCGTACGCATCATCACCTTCGCCCCGTCGGTCAAGGCACGCAACGCTGCCAGAGGCGGGCGGGCCGCAGTGTCCCAGGTGGACGGTGGCCGGTGGCTCACACTCGAGGGCACCGTACGGTTGGCCAGCGATCCACCGAGCGTCTCTGCTGCCGTGTCGGGGTACGCTGCCCGGTACCGCCAACCGGGAGAACGCATCGACCGGGTGGCCATCGAGATCGTCGTTGACCGAATCATGGGTCGCGCCTGAGGACATTGCCATGCCTGAAGCAACTGATATCCCGCTCGTCCAGAAACTGGGCATTCGCGAGGGAACCCGCATGTGCACCGTCAATGCACCGGCCAACTTCCGCGAGGTCCTCGGCGACCTACCGCTTGCTGTCGAATGGGCCAACCGCCTACGCGGTCCGCTGGATCTCGCCGTGGCGTTCCACGCCAAGCGCTCGGGTCTGGTTGCCAACTGGCCAGCGCTGCTCGCAGCCGTCCTGCCCGATGGCGCCATCTGGATCGCGTGGCCGAAGAAGGCCAGCGGCCTCGAGACCGATCTGACCGATATCGAGATCCGCGAGGTCCTCACGCGACGCGGGTGGATCGACAACAAGGTCTGCGCCATCGACGACACCTGGACCGCGTTGCGCTTCGTGGTTCGCAAAGAAGTGCGCAAGAAGCGCAGCGGTGGGCCCAACAAGCCCGCCAAGCTGCTCGGCCGGCGCCCCGGCGCTCACCGCTAGGGTCTCAGGCCCCGAGCCAACGGCGGATCTCGGTATCGTGCTGGCCCAGGCCCGGCGCCGCACGGCGCACCGTGGCGGGGGTGCCCGACATGCCGATGGGTGAGCGAACCGTGCGCTGCACTCCGCCGTCGTCGGTGGCGGTGTCGACAACGGGCATCAGGCCCAACGATGCGGCGGTCACGAAGGCCTGCCCGATGTCGTTGATGGGCCCGGCGGGCACGCCGTCGCGGCTCAGCTTGTCGACCCACTGCTGCACCGACCGCTGGGCGAATGCAGCGCTGAGGATGTCGTCCAACGCATCGACGTTGGTGATGCGCGCCGTGTTCGTGACGAAGCGGTGGTCGCTGGTGAGATCGACCCGATCGATGCTCGTCGCAACTTTGGTGAACTGCGCATCGTTGCCGCACGCCACCACGAAGTACCCGTCCGCTGCCTGGAAGGTCTGGTAGGGAGCGATCGATGGGTGGCGGTTGCCGAGTCGGCCCGGCACCACGCCGGCGCCGATGTGCGCCGAAGCCTGGTTCAACAGCGCCGCAAGGGCGGCGCCCATCAAGGACACCTCAACACGTTGACCGACGCCCGTGCGGCTCCGCACCGACAACGCGGCCATCACCCCGATGGTGGCCTGGAGCGCACAAATGTGGTCGATCAGGGCCACCCCGACCTTCGTGGGTTCACCCCCGGGCTGGCCGGTGATGCTCATCAAACCACTCATCGCCTGTACCAGCAGGTCGTATCCGGACAGATCGGCCGCTTCGTCGGTGGCGGCACCGAACCCGGTGATCGAGCAATACACCAGACCCGGATTGGGCACGCGGAGTTGCTCGTAGCCCAGCCCGAACCGATCGAGCGTGCCGGGCCGGAAGTTCTCGATCAGCACATCGGCGCGGCCGGCGAGCTCGATCGCCAGCGCTCGATCGGCGGTGTCGCCGAGATCCAGCGTGACACTGCGCTTGTTGCGGTTCAGCCCGATGTAATACGTGGCAACGCCATCCACCCACGGTGGACCCCACGAGCGGGTGTCGTCACCGGCGCCGGGGCGCTCGACCTTGATCACGTCGGCACCCAGATCACCCAACGTCATGGCCGCATACGGTCCGGCGAGCACCCGCGAGAAGTCAGCGACGAGGATGCCATCGAGGGGACCCGCACCCGGCCGGGCGGTGGTTGGCATGGGGCTCGAATCGCTGGAAGGCACAGCACAGTGTGGCACCGTGAGCCCGGCTGACCGATAACGTGCGGGCACCATGTTGGCGCTGCTGGACGGACTCTTCAACGGCCTCGAGAAGGTCTCCGCCTCACAGTGGTTCTACCTCCTCGTCTTCACCTTGTCGTTCTTCGACAGCGTGTTCCCGGTGGTGCCCAGCGAGACCGCTGTCATTCTCGGCGGCATCGCTGCCGGGCAGGGACATCTCAACATCGTGGCCGTCATTGCGTGCGGCGCGATCGGTGCGGCGCTGGGCGACAATGCCGCCTACTCCATCGGGCACCGCTTCAGCGGCCGGATCGAACTCTGGTACTCCAGGAAAGAGCAACGCGCCCGCAAGCTCACCTGGGCCGAACAGCAATTGCGGGTACGGGGTGGGTCGCTGCTGCTCACCGCCCGGTTCATCCCCGGCGGGCGAACCGTGGTCACCGTCAGCAGTGGTATCACCCGCCAGCCACGGCGACGTTTTGTGTTTTTCGTGGTCATCGCGTGCGGTGTGTGGGCCGTGTACGCAGCGCTGCTCGGCTTCATCGCCGGCGCCCAGTTCAAAGACAGCCACACCACGGCGTTCGTGATCGCCTTCGTCGCCGCCGTATCGTTCAGCGCACTGCTGGAAGTGGTGCAACACATCCGCAAACAGCGCCAGACCGCCCGCTTGACGGCCTGATGTCGCCGTTCCGCTTCCCCTCTCCCCCCGCCGCCTCGTAGCCTGCATCTGATGCTCGCCGTTGTCCCAGTCCGAGAAGGTGTGCTGCCCGCCGGCGGCCTCGAAGCCATCGCCGAGTGTGCCGGCAACGTGGTGCTCATCGGATCGAACGTGGCCGCCGCTGGCGCAGAAATGGTCGGCACCGCCACGCGCATCCGCATGCTCGAGGCCGGGGCATTCGCCCCTGCCAGGTGGGCGCGCCTGCTCGCCGCGCACGTCGCTGACGACAACCAGGTGGTCCTGCCCGGCTCACCCGATGGGCGCGATCTCGCCCCGCGATTGGCGGTAGAACTGCAGCGCGACCTCTGGGCAGGAGCCATCTCCATCGCGCCCCATCGCATCGAACTGGCCCGCCATGGTGGCCTGATCATCAACGAGGTCGTGCCCGGCAGCGCATTCGTCGCCACGCTGCAGCCCGGCGTACGCGGTGTCGAGCCGGGCGGTCCAGCCGTGATGCCTGCGCCCACCATGCTGTCGTCCAACCCCGCCGAAGGTGACGAACCCCTTCCCGTTGATGCCAGCGTCATCGAGGTCCTGCCACCCGATGTGGCCACGATGGATCTCGCTGAATCACCGCGCATTCTCGGCGGCGGTGCCGGCCTGTCATCGGCCGGGGCGTTCGCCGATCTTGCTGCCGTGGCCGAACATCTCGACGCCTCTACTGGCGCCACCCGGGTCATCACCGATCGTGGCTGGATCAGCCACGAGCGCCAGATCGGCACCACCGGAGTGGTGGTGGATCCACAGCTGTACATCGCGTTCGGTATCAGCGGGGCCGTGCAGCACACCAGCGGGCTCGGCCAGCCCGAGCACATCATCAGCGTCAACACCGACCCCCACTGCCCAATGATGCAGCTTGCCGACCTCGCCATCGTCTGCGATGCGAATGCGGTCGTCACCGAGCTCCTCCACCGATTGGACGGTCATGCCTGAAGTAGCCGGAGCACTTGCTCACCACACGGACTTCGATGCCATCGTGGTGGGGGCCGGGCCCGCCGGCGCAGCCGCCGCGCTGGTGCTGGCACGCGCCGGCAAGCGGGTTGCCCTCATCGAGCGCGGGCCCTTTCCCGGCAGCAAGAACATGTACGGCGGCGTGGTGTACCCGCGCATCCTCGACCAGATCATCCCGGAGTGGTGGCTCGAGGCACCCGTGCAGCGCTGGATCACGCGCCGGTCGACGATGTTCATGACCGAGACACAGGCGCTCAACGTCGATTTCCGCACCGAGGCGTGGGGCCACCCGCCGTACAACGGAGCCACTGCGTATCGCCCCGACTTCGACAACTGGCTGGCCGGCAAGGCCGTCGAGGCCGGCGCCGAGCTGATCTGTAGCACCACCGTCACGGGTCTGCTGCACGACAGTTCCGGCCACGTCAGCGGTGTCACCACCGACCGACCCGATGGCGACCTCACGGCACCCGTGGTGATCGCGTGCGATGGCGTGAACAGCTTCCTGGCCAAGCAGGAGGGCCTCTATGGCGAGGTCGACGCCGCCAACTACACGCTCGGCGTGAAAGAGACGCTCGCCCTGCCCAAGCAGGTGATCGACGAACGGTTCGGCGTGCGCGGCAACGAGGGCGTCGACATCGAGATCGTCGGTTGTACTGGCGAGGTCAACGGTGGCGGCTTCATCTACACCAACCTCGACACCATCGCGATCGGGCTCGTCCTCAAGCTCCCCAAGCTCGCTGCACAGAAGAAGCGACCCGAAGAACTACTCGCTGCGATGAAGCTGCACCCTGCGGTCGCCCCACTGGTGGAAGGTGCCGAGTTGAAGGAATATTCAGCGCACCTCATCCCCGAGGCCGGCTACTCCATGCTGCCCCAGTTGGCCGGCAACGGCATGCTGGTGGCGGGCGACGCTGCGGCGCTGTGCCTGGCCGCCGGGTTCTGGCTCGAGGGCGTCAACTTTGCCATCGCCAGCGGCATGTACGCAGGAGAGACCGCTGCCGAGGCACTCACGCTGGGCGACACATCGGCCAAGGGGCTGCGCGGCTATCGCCGACGGCTCGAACAGACCTTTGTCCTGAAGGACCACAAGAAGCTGCGCCGAGCACCGGCCCTGGTGCTGTCCGATCGCGTGCAGCACGGCTACCCCGCCATGGCCAACGCCATCGCCGAGCGGATGTTCCGGGTCGACAACCCCGAACCCAAGCCCGGTGTACGCCACATCCTGAAACAGGAACGCAAGCGCGCCGGCTTGAAGTGGATCGACATGGCCCGCGACACCTGGACCGGCTTCAGGAGCTTCGGATGACCCATCCCGCCTCGCGCATCGAACCCGATCCAACGTGGCCGACGATCTCATTCGAGGATCGCATCGGAACTGCTTCGTTCAACGTGCACCACGATGCCCACATCGTGGTCGACGGTGCCGTGTGCGCCGACTGCAGCACGCGCGAGTGCGTGGTCGCGTGTCCGGCAAAGCTCTTCGTTCCCACCAGTGATGGCGGCATCCTGTTCAACTACGAACAGTGCTTCGAATGCGGCACCTGCTATCTGGTGTGCAATCGCGAAGGTGCGATCACGTGGAACTATCCCGAGGGAGGCCATGGCGTGGTCTTCAAGCGCACATGATCGCGGTCTGCCTCAAGTGGGTCGACCAGCGACTCGAGTTCGACGAGTTCGGCGCACCATCGGCGGTCGACTCCCGCTTTGCCGGCACGTCTGGCGCCGATCAGGCGGCGCTCGAATGGGCCCTCCGGTGTCGCGAGTCATGGGCAACCGTCACCGGCATCGCCGCACACGAGGTGGTTGCCGTCACGGTCGGTCCGGCACCGGCTGACGCAATCCTGCTGGACGCATTGCGCAGCGGCGCCGACCGAGCCATTCGCATCGACCTCCCCTTCGGTGCGTCCAGCCGAACGGTGGCCGCATGCATTGCCGCTGAGATCGCAGGCGCCGAACTGGTCTGGTGCGGCGACTACTCGCTCGACCGCGGTACCGGTTCGGTTCCGGCCTTCCTCGCCGCCGAACTCGGCGTTGCCCAGGCACTCGGCCTGGTGGGCATCGATCTGCGCACTCCCACCGACACCATTGCACTCCGCCGGCTCGATGGCGGCCGGCGTGAACGCCTGTCGGTCAACGGACCAGCGGTGTTGTCGGTCGAGGGTTCCACTGCGCTGCTGCGTCGCGCACCACTGCGCGCGCTGATCGGCACCAGAACTGTCGAGGTGGTCACGGGCCCACCCCCGACATCCACCGAGGTGCTTGCACCGTTGACCCGCCCGTATCGTCCGAGGCCGCGGGTACTCACTGCGCCGGTGGGCGCGACAGCGCTCGATCGGGTCCGATCGATCACCGATACCAACGCCGCCGCGAGCCACGGCGAGACGGTGGTACTCGGCCCCGAGGAGGCAGCCGAACGAATCCTCGTCGCGCTCCGCGGCTGGGGTTACCGCGTGCCGTGACGAGCTCGAAAGCCGATGGGAGCGAGGCAACGCCGGGCACGCCACCACGCTTGGGCGACTGCACCTGGACCGAGCTGGCCCGGGCGACACAACGGCAACGAATCGTGGTGCTGCCGATCGGATCGTGCGAGCAACATGGTCCGCACCTCCCGTTCGACACCGACACACGTATCGCGCTCGCGCTGGCTGCGGGCCTGGCCGCTGCACGCGCCGACGTGCTGGTGGCACCTGCCGTGGGCGTGAGCGCCAGCGGCGAGCACCAGGGCTTCATCGGCACGCTCTCCATCGGTAGTGCAGCGCTGGAGATGATGCTGATCGAACTCGTTCGCTCTGCCGACTGGAGCGATGGGGTGGTGCTGGTCAACGGGCACGGTGGCAACCTGAGCGCGGTGTCGGGCGCCGTCTCGGTCTTGCAGTCCGAGGGCCGACGCGTGTTGAACTGGTGGCCGCGCCTCACCGGCGGCGACGCCCACGCGGGCCGCACCGAGACATCGCTGATGCTGGCCATCGCTCCCGACGCCGTGCGCCGAGCTGCCGCACAGCGCGGTGCCACCGAACCGATCGCCGAGCTGTGGGGCGAGCTGCGCCGCGGCGGGGTTGCTGCGGTGAGCACGAACGGCGTGCTGGGAGATCCCCTCGGCGCCACGCCAGAGGAGGGCGCAGCGATCCTCGAGTCGCTCGTTGGCGATCTGGTCGAGCGGGTGCGCGTATGGGCAGGGTGACCAGCTACAGCATCGATCGCTCCGTTCGGCGCGCTGGCGACGGCACGGTGCTGATCGGCGGATCGCCGCTCACGCTGTTCCGGCTCACCAGAGCGGGCGCTGACCTGATCGACCGCATTGAACGAGGCGACTCGATCGAGTCGACGCCGGCGGTCGAGGGCCTCCTCGACCGCCTGCTCAACGCAGGAGCACTGCACCCAGTGCCGCTCCCGCTGAAGCCGGGGGCCAGCGGCCCCACGCCACGACTGACTGTGGTGATACCGGCGTACAACACCTCGCCCGAGGATCTGGATCGCCTCGTGCACCAGTGCCACGCGTACGGACAGGGCGAGGTCGGCCACGTGATCGTGGTCGATGACGCCTCTGCACCGGCGATCGGTCCAATCGCCAACGCAACGGTGATCCGCATCGCCGTGAACGGCGGGCCCGGCGTCGCCCGATCAACAGGTCTGTCCCACGTCACCACGCCGTTGGTGGCCTTCGTCGACACCGATGTCGAGCTGACGCCGGGATGGCTTGCGCCGCTGCTCGCCCACCTCGATGACAACCTGGTCGCCGTCGTTGCCCCACGCGTCGGCAGTCGGGCCGGTACGACCCTGCTCGAACGGTACGAGATGCTGCAATCACCCCTCGATCTCGGCGGGGCGCCAGCGAGGGTGCGCGCCGGCACACGCGTCAGCTATCTCCCCGCTGCGGCCCTGGTGTGCCGCGCCGATGCGCTGCGGTCGGTCGGCGCCTTCGATACTGCGTTGCGCCTCGGCGAGGACGTCGACCTGGTGTGGCGCCTCGACAAGGCAGGCTGGCGGGTGCGTTACGAACCGGCAGCAGAGGTGACACACCGGCCGCGGGGCACCTGGGTTGGGTGGGCTCGGCAACGGCACGACTACGGCACCTCGGCAGCGCCGCTGGCCGAGCGTCACCCCGGGGCACTCGCCCCGGTGCGTGTCAGCGGTTGGAGCGCCGCTGCGTGGCTGGCAGTCGCCGCCGGCGTACCGCTGGTCGGAACGAGCATCGCTGCGGTCACCACGGCACTGCTGGCGCGCAAGCTCCGCTCGGTTCCCGATGGTCCTCGTCTCGCGCTGCGGCTCGCCGGGCTCGGCCACCTGTACGCGGGCCGGTCGCTGGCGTCGGGCGTGTCACGTGCCTGGTGGCCTCTGGCAGCGCTGCTCTCGCTCGTGTCGCGGCGAGCCCGCCGCGTCGTGTTGATTGCCCTCACCCTGCCGGCCGCGATCGACTGGGTCAACACGCGCCCGGGACTCGACCCGATGCGCTATGTCGGGCTGCGGGCGCTCGATGACCTGTCGTACGGCACCGGGCTGGTCAGGGGTTGCATCAGTACCCGATCGGCCGAGGCGCTGCTCCCCGATTTCCGTTCTTGGCCCGGCCGGTCGACGAGGGTCGCTCAGACGCCTGAAGACACCCGCGCCGGCTGAACCGCAGCCCACCGACTGGTCAGGTCGTTGCAGGCCTCGCACACGCTCGGGGAAATGATGCCCCAGCGCATGAGCCGGCCGAAGATGACGCAGCCCAGGCAGTAACCGAACACCGACTCCAACGTGGCCGCTGCAGTGATGGCGGCCACCAACAGCATGGCCACGCCCGGCGCACCGCAGGCCCAGGCGATGGAGGCGCCAACCGTGCACGTGGCGCCAATGCCCTGGGCGAAACGCTTCGGTGGTCCCGGCACCAGGCGCTGCGTACCGCCGAGGCGCGGCGTGATGACGCGGGTGACCAGCTGACCCAGTGGGCTCAGCGTGGGACCCGTCGCGACTCGGGCAACGAAACCGTATGTCAACGGAACGAGCAACCACCACTGCCGAACGACCAGCAGGGCAATGCACTGCAGCACCACTCCACCCGCCACCAGACGAGCCGAGACCTCGTTGACTGGATTCGGAAATCGGAACAACGAACGCATAGGGCGAGCGTAGACCGATAAATCCGATCAGACAACTCGGGAATTGCTCACAAGACCTCCGGAGGGGCTCAGCGGGACTACCGTCAGGGGCCTATGGGTCTTCGTCTCCGTGTGCGCCGTCAGGCCTGGATGCAGTCTGTGCAGGCACAGGCTGCGCTGCGGCCCGGGCTGATACCCGTCGTCAAGGGCAACGGGTACGGCTTCGGGCGGCGCACGCTCATGCCCATCGCCGCCGAACTGGCCACGCAGGTCGCTGTCGGCACCGTCTATGAGGCCGGCGATGTACCCAGCAATCGTTCAGCGATGGTGCTCACCCCCCACCTCGACGCACTGCCCGCAGATCTGGCTCCCACCGCATCGCTCACGGTCGGCGCCGTCGAGCACGTCCAAGCCCTGGTCGATCAGGGCTGGCGCGGCGACGTGGTACTGAAACTGCAATCGAGCATGCATCGCTACGGCGTCACACCCGGCGAACTCGGCGTGCTCGCCAGCACCGTCGATGCCGCCGGGTGCACGCCGATCGCGTACGCGCTGCATCTCCCATTGTCGGGCACCGCGCAGGCCCACGCTGACGAGGTCGAGGCCTGGCTCACCTCGCTCGACCCTGCGCTGCCCGTGGTGCTGAGCCATCTCGATACCGACACGTACCTGCAGATCACCCGACGACACCCCGAGCGCACCCTGCGCATTCGTTGCGGTACCGCGCTCTGGCACGCCGATCGGTCACTGATGCAGCTCACCGCTGACGTCCTCGATGTCCATGCGGTCAAGGCGGGCCAGACGGCGGGTTATCGAGACACCAGTATCACCGCGGACGGTTGGGTGGTGCTCGTGGCAGCCGGTTCGGCACACGGCGTGGGACCACTCGATGACGGTCGCAGCCCGTTCCATTTCGCCCGCCAACGACTGTTGCTGCTCGAGCCAGTTCACATGCACACAGCAATGCTGTTCGTGCCCGCGGAGCAGGTCTGTCCCCGCATCGGCGACCGCGTCGACGTACAGCGACCGCTGATCCTCACCCACGTAGACGAGCTGGATTGGGTCAGATGACCGACCCGTTGCAGGTGCCCGCACAACACGACGCTGCGGCAGCGCCCACCAACCACGCCAGCAGACCACGGCTGCCCGGCCTCGATGTCACCCGAGCGGTCGCGCTGATCGGTGTGGTGATCCTGAACTACCACGGGTACCTGAACAACATCGATGAGCGCGCACACATGTCGCTCGCCGAACGCATCTTCGATCCGCATCAGGGACCCCTGGGCACGCGCTTCGCCGCCGTCTTCGTGATGGTGGCTGGCATGGGCGTGACATTGATGACCAATCGCAGCCGCCAGGCCGGCCATGCGAGCGCGATTCGCGATGACCGCTGGCGCCTCGCCCGCCGAGGCCTGCTGCTGTACGCCGGCGGGCTCCTGCTCGAGTGGGTGTGGCCGGGGACCATCCTGTTCTACTACGGGGCCCTGTTCATGGTCGCCTCGCTGCTGTTCACGCTGCGGTTGCGTTGGATCGCACTCGTCGGTGCCGTCAGCTCGCTCGCTGCAGCGGGCGTTGCCTGGTTCGAATTCGAGCGGGTCACTACCGGTCACAGCGTGGCGTGGCTCAATCCCAAGGTCACCTCGCCACGCAACCTGTTGCTGCGCACGTTCGTCGGATACACGCATCCGCTGTTCCCATGGCTGGCGCTGCTTTGTGTCGGCATCGCAGTCGGTCGGTTCCTCCCTCTGGCCAAGCGCCTCCGCCTGCAGATCATCGCCGTCGGGATGACGCTGCTCGCTGGCACCTACCTGCTCAACCACTTCGGGGTGCAGGCAGCCACCGGCCATTTGGCCGTTCCGGACACCGCTGCCCAGCGATGGGCGTTGCTGTTGTCGACCCGCCCGTTCGACCGGGGCCTGCTGTACACGCTGGGCACCATCGGCTCGTCGCTCATCGCCTTCTGTGTGGTGTCATGGGTGGCCGATCGCACGGGGCGCTCCTGGCCCGTACGCATCCTGCAGCACGCCGGTCAGATGACGCTGACCCTGTACGTGGGCCACGCGCTGGTCTTCAACGCGGTGGTCCACTGGTGGCACTGGGTCGGGCCCACCGGGCTCGACACGGCGCTGGTGTTCGCGCTGATCTTCTGGGTGTATTCCATCAGCCTCGCCGCGTTGTGGCACCGTTACCTGGGCGCCGGCCCGCTCGAGCGGGTGTACCGCGGTTTCGGCGGCTAGTGCTCTGACCACGAACGGATCAGATCTTGCGACCGGTGCCCTCCCAGAATGGGGCACGGAGTTGGCGCTTCAACAGCTTCCCGGCATCGCTGCGCGGCATCTCGGCGACCACGTCGATGTGTTTGGGCACCTTGTACCCGGCCATCTTCGAGCGCACCATCGTCTTGAGGTCGCGGTCGAGCGCCGGCGTGTACCGCGTGTTCGGGGTGAGCTGCACGGCGGCCCTGACCTCTTCTCCGAACTCGTCGTTCGGTACGCCGAACACGGCGACGTCCATGACGGCGGGGTGGCTGATCAGGATCGCCTCGATCTCGGCCGGATAGATGTTGACACCTCCGGAGATGATCATGTCGATCTTGCGGTCGCTCAGGAACAGATACCCGTCGACGTCAAGGTACCCAATGTCGCCGAGGGTGAAAAAGCCGGGCTCGCTGTGGGCCTCAGCGGTCTTGCCGGGCTCATTGAGGTACTCGAAGTCGCTGCCGAGCAGGCTGCGCACGTGGATCACGCCCTCCTGCCCGGGAGCCGCATCGGCATTGTCCTCGGTCACGATCTTGAGCTCGATGATGGGCATTGCCCGACCCACCGAGCCGGGCTTGGCAATCCATTCATCGGCAGAGATGATGGTGACCACTCCCCCTTCGGTGGCGCCGTAATACTCGGTGACCTTCGAGCCCAACCAGTCGATCATGGCGCGCTTCACCGATGGCGCGCACGGAGCCGCACCGTGCAGGACGAGCTGCAGCGACTGACCGCTGAAGGCCCGCTTTGCCGCATCGTCGACGCGTAGCAGCCGGACGAACTGCGTGGGGACGAGATGCACGTTGGTGACCGCGTGTTCGTCGATGAGTGCGAGCGTCTCCTCTGGCACGAACTTGCGCTGCATCACCACGGTGGTGCCCGCCACCAGCGGCAGGAACGAGAACGCCCACTGTGCCGAGTGGTACTGCGGGCCACACAGCAGCGTGCGGCCGGGCGATGGAATACCCACCGACGCCATGGCCCCGGCGCTCAGCTTCAGGATCTCCGGCGGGGCACCAAGGGTGAACGCCGTGTTCTTCACACCCTTGGGGCGGCCGGTGGTGCCGCTGGTGTAGAACATCACGCCACCGAGCATCTGGTCGTCGGGCTCGGCCGGGTCGGCCGACGCCAAGGCCTGCTCGTACGATTCGAACGGCGCCAGCGGCGACGGGCTCATCACCAGCCGTGACCGGCCGGCAGTTGCGGGCGACAGGGCCAATGCTTGGGCGGCCACCTGCTGGAGTTCGCCGTCGACGATCAGCGCCGTGGCGCCGCTGTCCTCGAGCACATACGCGACCTCATCGGGCGCGAAGTGCCAGTTGATCGGCACGCTCAACCACCCTGCGCTGGCGCAGGCAAGGTAGACCTCCTCGATCTCACGGCGATTGCCGGCGAGCAGCGCCACCCGATCCCCGGGCTGCACCCCGGCGGCCCGGAGGTAATGCACCAAACGATTGGTGCGGTCGTTCAATGCGCCCCAGGTGGTGATTCCTTCGGCATCGATGACTGCTGCATCGTCGGATCGATCCTGGAAATCACTGAGCAGACGTACCATGCGTCGAATGTAGCCAGCCCGGCACCATGCCCAACGACACAGGGCTGGTCCGGGTCAGCGTATGAGGTCAGCGTATTCGGTCAGCGCGTGGGGGCACCGCGTGCCGAGCGGTGCATGCCGCGCAGTCCAACGGCGCCGGCTCCGATGAGCGGGCCACGGTCGCCGAGGCGGGCCGGGGTGATGCGCACGCCACGGGTGAAGCTGAGTCGGCAGTGCTCGCTGAGGCTGTCCTGCGCTGCATTGAAGAACGTGGCACCAAAGCCGAGTGCGACCGAACCACCAACGACGACGAGGTCGAGATCGAGTGCGTTACAGACTGATGCCACACCTCGACCCACCAGACGGCCGGTGCGAACCATGATGTCGTAGGTGGGCTCCGTGGGCGATCGCCCGGTAATGGCTTCGATCGCCGGCCCCGACGCCTCGGCCTCGAGGCATCCACGCGCACCGCACACGCACCGTCTGCCATTGGGCTCGACGATCACATGTCCGACATGGCCGGCGTTGCCGGTGGCGCCGTCGAGCAGTTGGCCATCGATGACGATGCCGCCACCGACGCCGGTGGACACCACCATTGCCATGAAGTTGTTGTGACCCTGCGCAGCCCCGAGCCAACCCTCGGCGAGCGCCAACGCCTTTGCATCGAGATCGCCGAAGACAGGCAACTGCGTGACCTGCTGCAGTCGTTCGCGCAACGGGAAGTCGCGCCAGACCCGGATGTTGAGCGGCGACACGGTTTCGCAGTTGAACGTGACCGGGCCCGCTGAACCGACACCCACCACCACAGGCCGCGCCTGATGATGGCCCCGCGCCCGAGCGAGTTGGGCCTCAACGATCTCGCCCAGCTGCCCGAAGACGCCGGCGGCGGTCGCGCTGTGATCCACCTCGACACGTTCGACATCGATGAGCTCGCCCGACATGGTCATCAGCCCGGCAGCCATCTTGGTGCCACCGATATCGATTGCGAGCACGACGTCCATCAGGTGCGAAGGGTACTCCCCAGCAGGGGAACCCGATCAGCCATACCGGCGCCGAGGCGCCTCAGCTCGGCAGGCCGCCCGGGGCGAAGACCGCCGGGAGGCCACCCGTATGGATGAACACGACGTCATCGTCGGTGCCCCAACGGCCGTCGGCTGCGTTGCCGAGCAGGCCAGCAAGGCCCTTTCCCGAATAGGTCCGGTCGACGACCCACCCGCCATGGCGGGCGGCCCACCGCACGGCATCGTCGCCAGCAACCGAGGGCACGGCATAGTCGTCACCGAGCCAGCGCGTGTCGATTTCGATGTCGGCCGGCACCACCCCCGACTCCCCCAACAGGGCCAGCGTTTGGGCGGCGAGATCTGCGACATCGGGCATGCCGGCGACCACACCCTTGGCGACACCGATCGCGACCACATCCGGAACCGCGTGCCCGAGCGAACGCCACAACGCCCGACCGGCCACCAATCCGGCGTGGGTGCCCCCGCTCGACGACGTGAACACGATCGACTTCGGGGCGAACTCCAGCCCCTCGCACTGCTGCATGATCTCCACGAAAGCAGCGACATAACCGAGCGCGCCCACCGCCGTGCTGCCGCCGATCGGAATGGAATGCGGCCGCAGGCCGTCGGCCGCCAGTTCCTCGGTGAGCGTTTCGCGGGCGATCTCCAGGGCCCCCCAGTGCGAGGCAGGCGCGCCGGTGAAGTGCAGGTGGGCCCCGAACAGGTGAGCCAGCAACTGGTTACCCACCAACGTGTCGGGGGCAGTGCCAGACAGCACGAGATGCGTCTCCAGGCCCAGACGGGCACCGGCAGCGGCGGTCATCCGGCAGTGGTTCGACTGCCCGGCCCCAACGGTGACGAGGCAGTCAGCGCCCAATTGCAGTGCCTCGCCACACAGGAACTCGAGCTTGCGTGCCTTGTTTCCCCCCACGCCGAGTCCGGTGAGGTCGTCGCGTTTCACCCACAATCGCGCCCCACCATCTAACCGCGGACCGGCTTCGAGATGTGTTGGCAGGGTGGCAAGCGTGGATCGTGGAAGCGTGGCCAAGCGTCGTAACGGCATTGCTCTGCACTGTACGTTGGCTGTCAACCAAACCTCTAGCGCCCTTCGGGCGTGTCCTCTGCGGTGACGATTGCCTTCATGAACGAACCACGAGTGGTCGATGATCTCGAATCCCTCTTCCGGGCCCATCACGGGCGCCTGGTTCGCGCCCTGACCGTGGCGTGCGGGAACGAACAGGCCGCTGCCGACGCCGTGCAGCACGCCTTCGTCAAGGCCCACCTCCGCTGGCGCTCGATCATGAACTACGACGATCCAGTGGGCTGGATCCGGCGAGTGGCCATCAACAAGCTACGCGACGAGCACCGATCCGATGCCCGCAAGGGCCGGGTGGTCGAACGCCTGGCCGCCGAGCCCGAGCGCGACGTACAGCCGCCGCAGCTCGATGACGTGGCCGCCATGCTGCAGGGCCTGCCGCGCCAACAACGATTGTCGCTGGCGCTGTTCTACGTGGATGGGCTCTCGGTCGCCGAGACCGCCACCACCCTGGGTATCTCCCAGGGTGCCGTCAAATTCCATCTGCACCAGGGTCGCACCACGTTGCGCGGCCAGCTCGGTGAAGGAGACCCCCATGAGTGAGTTCGATGATTCCGATCTGCGCGGTCAGCTGCAGCGCCTGGCAGGGCACGGGCCAGACGACGATGCGGCATACGCCCGGCTGCAGCGGCGGGTGCACGTGGCCCGCCGTCGTCGCTCGACCGCAATGCTCGGCGGCCTCGGCGTCATCGTTGCGCTGGGCATCGCGACGATTGCCTTCAACAACCGCTCCGATTCGCAGATCTCACCCGCCAACAGCAGCGCCGAGATCACCGAGGTCTCTGCCCCCGCGCAGCAGTCGACTGTTGCCACCACAGCGCCGACCGGGCCCGATACCAGTGCCGTCAAGAACCCCGGCACTGCTGCTCCGTCGACAGTCGACACCCCGGGCACCACCCCGGCGGTGCTGCCCGCAACCACACCTTCCCCCAACCAGTCGCCGAGCACCACAACGTCCGCCAGCACCGGGCCGCTCCCTGCTGGCGAGACAAGGTCAGGGGTGTCGTTGGGCGGCACCATCACGGTCCGGCTGCAGAACGGCGCGCTCACGCTGGTGGGCACCACTGCGAACCCCGGGCACACGTCTCAGATCGAGAAGAACGAGGCCACCCGGGTGCGTGTGCGCTTCGATGCCAGCAACGGGTTTTCACGTATCGAGGTCACAATTGGTCCCGATGGGCACATGATCGTCGACGTCACCGAGAACTACAGCGGCGGCTGAAAAGAAACTTCGCCGCCAACCAAACCTCTGCCCCCCAGGCGGCGTGTCATCTCCAAGCAACCCAACCCTCTGGAGATGACATGCAGTTCCCAGCTCACACCCACCGCCGCCTGATGGTCGGCATCGCTCTCAGTGCTGCCGCAGTGCTCGGCGTGGCCGGCCTGGCCGCAGCGGGTAGCGCCAACTCCCGCCCCCACCGAGAGGCGCCCACCGAGACCGTCGATGTCCCCGGCGACACCACCGGCGACACCACCGGCGACACCACTCCTGGTGACACCGCCCCGGGCGGGACCGTCGACGACCACGGCACCGACAGCACCGTCGACGACCACGGCACCGACAGCACCGTTGACGACCACGGCAACGACAGCACCGACGACAGCACCGTTGACGACCACGGCAACGACAGCACCGACGACAGCACCGTTGAC
>WLMZ01000037.1 GCA_009726095.1 Actinomycetota bacterium | reverse complement strand
TCGAACGCGCTCGCGCTGGTGGAGGGCCGACGCTGATAGAGGCGGTGACCTATCGCCTGTCCGACCACACCACGGCCGACGACGCCAGCCGTTACCGCAACGACGCCGAGGTCAGCGAGCAGTGGCAGCAGGAACCGATCCTGCGATTGCGCACGTACCTGGTCGGCCAGGGTTGGTGGACCACTGCCGACGAGGAGTCACTGCTGCGTGACTGCTCCGAGCAGATCGACCACGCCGTCGCCACCTACCTCGGCATCGGCCCGCAGGAACCAACATCGATGTTCGACTCGCTGTATGCCGAGCTGCCGCCCGCGCTCCTCGCGCAGCGCGACGAAGTGTCGGTCCTGCACAGGGGTGTGGTGGATGACTGAGATATGCATGGTCGATGCGGTCCGCACAGCGCTGGCCCGGGCTCTGGCCGACGACGAGCGCGTGCTGGTGATGGGCGAGGACGTCGGCGCCGACGGCGGCGTGTTCCGGGCCACCGATGGACTGCTCGAGCGGTTCGGTTCCAGGCGCGTCATCGACATGCCGATCTCCGAATCGTCGTTCGTGGGGTTCGGCGTCGGGCTGGCGGCGCAGGGTTTCCGTCCGGTGATCGAATACCAGTTCTCCGGCTTCATCTATCCGGGCATCGACCAACTGGTGAACCATGCCGGTCGGCTACGCAACCGCACACGCGGCCGCATCACCTGTCGGCTGGTGGTGCGGGCCCCGTACGGCGCCGGCGTGCACGCCCCCGAGCACCACTCCGAGAGCCCCGAGGCGATGCTTGCCCACATCCCCGGGATACGAGTCGTCATCCCCTCGTCGCCCCGACGCGCCTATGGCCTGTTGCTGGCCGCCATCCGCGACCCCGATCCCGTGGTGTTCCTCGAGCCGAAGCGCCTGTATCGATCCGTCCGCGAGGACGTCACCGACGACGGTGTGGCGCTGCCGTTGGATACGTGTTTCACGCTGCGGTCCGGCAACGACATCACGTTGGTCACCTGGGGCGCCTGCACGGCCGAGACGCTCGCCGTCGCCGACCGACTGGCTGCCGAGGGGATCGGGGCCGACGTCATCGACGTTGCCACATTGCGCCTGCTCGACATCGACACGATCCTGGCCTCGGTAGAACGCACCGGCCGCTGCGTCATCGTGCACGAGGCCGTGCGCACCGGTGGATTCGGAGCCGAGATCGCTGCCCAGCTCGCCGGCGCCGGTCTCACCAGCCTGCTCGCCCCCGTCCAGCGGGTCACCGGCTACGACACGATCGTGCCGTTGGCCCGACTCGAGCACGAGTTCATCCCCAGCGAGGAGCGCATCCTTGCCGCCATCCGAGAGGTCCTGGCCTACACATGAGCGAGTTCCGTCTGCCCGATATCGGCGAGGGGCTGCACGAAGCCGAGATCGTGGCGTGGCATGTGGGTGCGGGCGATCACGTGGTGGCCGATCAGCCACTGGTGTCCATCGAGACCGACAAGGCCGTGGTCGAGATCCCCGCTCCCCAGAGTGGGCACATCGCCCGTATCGTCGGCGCACCGGGCGACATCGTGGCCGTCGGCGCGGTCCTGGTGGAATACGCCGACGCCCCAACGGTCGACAACGGTTCCGTCGTCGGCGAGATACCGGTCGCGCCGGCGACCCCGGCAGCGGCAACGCCGCCGCGGCCCGCAGCCGCGCCGAGCGGACCCGCCAAGGCCAGTCCCCTGGTGCGCTCGCTCGCCAGACAGCTCGGCGTCGACCTTGCCGGGGTCACCCCAACTGGCCCGGACGGCACGCTCACCCGCGACGACGTGCACCGGGCCACAGGCGGCGGCGTGAGCGACAATGTGGGTTCCGACGCGGCGACCATCGAACCGCTGCGCGGCGTGCGTCGCTCGATGGCGGCCAACATGGCTCGCGCCCACGCGCAGGTGGTGCCCGCCACTGTCACCGAAATCGCCGACCTGGCGGCGTGGCCCACGCTGTCCGACATCACCGTGCGGCTGTTGCGTGCGGTGGCCGTCGCCTGTCGCGCCGAGCCGGCGCTGAACGCGACCTTCCTCGGGCCCGAGGCGGGGCTACGGGTCAACGAAGCGGCGCACGTCGGACTGGCGATCGACACCGCTGACGGGCTCTTTGTCGCGGTGGTGCGCGATGTCGCCAAGCGCACTCTCGACGACCTTCGCGCCGGGGTCGCCCGACTGCACGCCGACGTGGTGGCCCGCAGCATCCCACCCGAGGAACTCCGCGGCGCAACGATCACCCTGTCGAACTTCGGCAGCATGGGCGGTCTCCACGCAGCCCTCGTGGTGGTGCCTCCACAGGTGGCCATCGTCGGCGCCGGTCGCGTGGTGCGTACCCCGGTCGCCGTGGGCGCCCACGTGGTCGTGCATCCCCTGCTCCCCCTGTCGTTGACCTTCGACCACCGTGTGATCACCGGCGGCGAGGCGACCCGCTTCCTGATGGCCGTGGTGACCGACCTGCAGGCGACGGACTGACACCCGGCGCTTCGCCTGAGTTGCCCGTCAGCCGAGGCTGCCCAGTCGACCCACGAAATCGGTTTCGTACGCTTCGGTCGGGTGCAGGCGCACCATGGCATCGAGATGATGGGCATCGTCGCCCACCAGGATGCGCCATTCCCCGTGGCGTACCCCGTCGAGGATCACGGCGGCAGCATCGGCCGACGACATGGGGGCGTTGTCGCGGAAGGCCTCGCCGAAAGCCATCATGCCCGGATCGATGTCGTCGGGATCAGGGCTGTGCAGACGGATGGAGTTGATCGCGATCGAGGTCCCGATGTGACCGGGCATCACCACCGAGGCTCGCAAGTGCGGGGCATTCTGGCGGAAATCGGTGATGAGCGCCTCGGTGAAGCCCTTCACTGCGAACTTGGCCGAACTGTAGGCGGTGTGGGGCATGTCGGGTCCGAGCGATGCCCAAAAACCGTTGACCGAACTGGTGTTGACCACATGTCCGCACTCGGCGGCCATCAGCAGCGGCATGAAGGCGCGGGTGTTGAAGTACACGCCGTTCCAGCACACTCCGAACGTCTTGTCCCACTGGTCGCGGTCACCGGTGACAATGCTGCCACCACCGCTGATACCGGCGTTGTTGAACAACAGGTTCACTGCTGGCCGCCACGCTGCAACGGCATCGCGGAATGCGAGCACCTGCGCTTCGTCGGACACATCAGCGAGCGCTGACATGACGCTGCCGGTGCTGCCATCGGCACGGCACATCGCCGCAGTCTCGGCCAGGTTCGCCTCGATGACATCGCACATCGCCACGTCACAGCCGTCGGCTGCGAGCTGGCGCACCAGTTCGCGGCCCATCCCGGTGCCGCCACCCGTGACCACCGCCACGAAACCGGCAAAACCATCCTCGAAACGTTCACCCATGTCGATCTCTCCCCGTCGGACAACAGGCGCTGAGCGTAACCCGACCCGCAGGATGCTGGCCGATCAGAGCGGATCAGAGGTGATAGGTCTCGGTATGGCCGTCGACCCCAATGGCCTGCCCCGAGATCATCGACGATGCCGGGGACGCCAGGAACATGCACAGCCCGACGATGTCGTCGGGCTCGACGAACCGCTTGACCGATTGACCCGCCACGTATTCGTCGGCGACCGCAGCGGCAGACAACCCGCGATGGTCGGCTTCAGCGGCGATGACCGCGTCCATCCGGTCGCCCCGCACAGACCCTGGACAGATGCAATTGCAACGAACGCGGTGCGGGCCCACTTCGATCGCGATCGACTTGGTGAGACCGATCACCGCCCACTTCGCTGCGGTGTATGGGGTACGCATGCCGAAGCCGTATTTTCCGGCCATCGACGACATGTTGATGATCGATCCCGAACCCTGCTGTTTCATCACCGGCACCACACGACGCGCACAGATGAATTGGGCGTCGAGCCCCACCGCCAGGCAGCTGCGCCATTCATCAACGGAGATGTCCTCGATGAATGCGGTCGGCCCCTTGGTGCCGGCGTTGTTGACCAGTACATCCACACCGCCGAGGTCGCCGATGGCCATGTCGAGCCAGCTGGTCAATGCGTCAGCATCAGCGACATCCACCCGGGTGGCGCGCAGGGCCGGGGAAGCACCGCGACACGATTCGATGGCCACCTCGTCGATGTCGCAGATGTGCACCACGGCACCCGCCCACACGAACGCGTCGGCGATGGCCCGGCCGATACCGGCGGCACCCGCAGTGATGAGCACGCGCTGCGGCACGTGCGCTGCTGCGGAGGATTGCGGCATCACCGCTGGGACGACCCGGGAAACGGAACGTCGACCACGGTCGCTACCCGCTCACCATCGGTGCACGACACGACCACCTGCGTGCCGGGTGCAAGATGATCGATGGGCAACATACCGAGCGCAACGTTCGTGCCGAGACGCGGCGACCACACCGCAGAGGTGACCTCGCCCACGGCCTCGCCGCCGACGGAGGCCGGCCATGGGTTGCGTTGGTGCGGCACCCTGTCACCCTCGATCATGAAGCCACAGATTCGCCGGCTCACCCCGGCGTCCCGTTGCCGCCGCAATGCATCAATACCAATCGCATCGATGGGCGCATCGAGCGAGCAGTACCGGAGGAGGCCAGCCTCCAATGCCGTGTCTGATCGGGTGGCGTCGGTGCCGTAGGTGATCAGGCCGGCCTCGATGCGTTCGATCAGGTTCGGGCAACCCGGGCCGATGCCGTACTGCTGGCCGGCGTCGATGAGCGCGTCGTACAGCAGCCCACCCAACTCGGCGTCATCGACGTAGATCTCGAAGCCACCCTGGGCGCTCCATCCGCTGCGTGCCACCAGCATGGAGTGCCCCTTGAACTCGAGCGGGGCGAAACGGAAGAACCGGATGGCGCGCGCCGACTCGCCGAACACTGCGGCCACGACATCCTCGGCGAACGGGCCCTGGACGGCCAGCGGCCACACCTCGGGTTCGCGAACCGTGACATCGAGTTGCATGCCACGGGCGATGCCGCCCGCCCACAACAACACGTCGCTGTCGGAGACCGAGAACCACCAGCGATCATCTGCAACACGCAACGCGACCGGGTCGTTGATCAGGAAACCATCGTCGTCGACAACGGGGGCATAGCCGCATCGACCGACCTCGAACTTGCGCAGGTCGCGTACCGTGAGCATCTGCGCCAACCGCGCGGCATCAGGGCCGGCGAGTTCGACCTGGCGTTCGCACCCCACATCCCACACCTGCACGGCGCTGCGCAGATGGTGGTAGTCCTCCTCGACACCCCTGAACTGCGTTGGTAGAAGCATGTGGTTGTACACCGTGTACGTCTTCACACCAGCAGCCTCGATCCGGCTGGAGAAGGGCGTGCTGCGCAGGCGGCGTGTGATGGCGAGACCGGGCGCGTTCACGGCCCCTCCCACTTGATCGAGCAGATCTCTGCGCTGCGACCCTCGAAGTTCCAGACGCGACCGAAGGCACGAACGCGGCCCATCGTCGCCTCGGCAACGGTGACCTCAGGCCCCATCCAGTACTGGCTGTTGACGACGGCAACTTCTTCGCCGGGGCGGGCGCCACCGATGGGCGTGACCGAACCCTGGATGTAGCGGCCGACAGACAGCGTGCGGGTGGTGCCGTCGGTGACGAACTCGACGGGCGAGCGTTCGGCGCCGAGGTAGCTACCGACGAGCAGCTTGAACAAGCCGGTCGCACCACGGTTCGACCCCCGGAAGATGGTCTCCAACCGCTCAAACTGTGCGTCGGTGGACCGTTCGTCGATCCACAGCGCCAGCGTCCAATTGCCGCGCTCCATCTTGCCGGGGATGTCCAGCAGCATGGCCACGTTGAGCCCGGAGAGGTCAACGTCTCCGGAGTGCCCGCGGTCGATACGCACCCCTGCCCATGCCTGGCAGTAGCCCTCGGTCGGCGGGTGCTTGCCGAGCGAGATGACACACGGGCAGAACACCGTGCAGTTGCAGTTGAGGATCAGTTCCCCTTCGAGCGACCAGCTATCCATGTGAGCGACTTCCTTCCATTTCGTTGTTCGCAACCGCTGTTGCGTGATGGTGATGTGGGGTCGCTGCCGGTGCACCAATGCCGAAGATCAGCACGTAGGCGCTTGCGACCAGCAGCGCCACACCGATCGGCACCGTGATGCGCCGGGCGACCGCCGGGAGCTTTTCGATGAACATGAGTGCGGCAGCGCCGACCATGAAGACCACGTTGGACATGCCGCCCACCAGCGCCAGCAGCATGAGCGCCCAGCAACAGCCCACACATGTCACGCCGTGGCGCGTACCCATACGCACCCCGCCCCGCGTTCCGTCACGCCAGTGGCGTAGGAAGAACGTCATCGGGTTGACGCATTGGATCAGGCAACGCTGCTTGACCGACGTGAGTTGATACACCCCCGCACCGGCGAGCACCACCACGGAGAGCGCGCGCGAACTGCTGGACCCGGTGGGGCCAATGAGATCAAGCCCGATCAGCCCCCGCTGCAGCGCTGCAGCCATGCCCGCAAAACCCAGCCAAACCACAAGGTACGCCGCAAGGAAACCCCACCACGGCCGCATGGATCCGTTGGACAACACGTTACGGAGCGATGCCAGTACCGGCACGGCGGTGGGGGCCATCATCGCCACCGTCATCAACGCCCACATCGCGGCAATCGACCCAACGCTGTCCGATCCGTGCATGACATGAGCAGACCCGTGCATGATCAGCAACAACGACCAGCACAGGATGAGCAGCGCACCGAAGGCCCACCACGGCGAGGGCCACGCGCGGCGCAGTGCGCCGATTGCCTGTGCGTTGGTGGCATCCATTCCGATCACTATAGTGATCGGATAGCTGCTCAACGAACGCCAGGAACAGAGACGGGCCCGATCGCCTGGGAGTTCGATCCCAGCGCGCTGTCGCGCGCCCTTGCCGCTGGTCGCGAGCGCTTGGGTTGGTCCACGCGAGATCTCGCCCGACGGGCCGGCATCTCACAGCCGTACGTGGTGGCGCTCGAACGGTCCCGCGAGGCGGGCAACGGCTCGGCGCCCACGCCCACCGTCGACGTGTTGGCCCGGCTCGCCCAGGCACTCGCCATGGATGCACGCGATCTGTTTGCCGCTGCATTGCGCCCGGCTGGTCGGCACACGCTGTTGGTCGTGGAGGATCATGAGCGATCACCGCTCGACCACGCCCGGGCAGCCGCCCCCACAGTGGGCACCTGGGTGTGGGCAGGAACCTCCCGCGCCCTGACCACGGCCTCGGCCCGGGGCAACCACAGCATCAACCTCCGCAGGAATGCGAACGAGGCCTATGAACCGGCAGTGATTGCCGCATCACTGCGTCACGAACTTCAGGCGCTGGGCAGCGAGCTGGGCGGCCGGCAGGTGGGACTCGTGTTCGCCGACACCTCTGCGGTCATGTCCACCCTCGACGATCCCGGCACGATCATCTCCTTCGAGCACAGCTGGGGCCATGTGGTCAGCAGGGCCACGGCCAGCATCGGCGCACACGCCGCCTGCAACGTGTGCGTGTACGAACTCAGCGCGCTGCGGGCCCTGCCTGACCCTGTGGGGGCGACGCTCGATCTCATCCGCAGCCACGATTCCATCTGGTCAGCCCGCCACACCACCGTGACCCGAGCTGGGCCCGGCGCACGCAGAATCCTCGAACAGCTCCGCCCGTCGGGTATCGCTGCCACTGAGTGGCGCACTACCGTCGGGCGTCTGATCGACGATCTCGCCATCGCCGCCTGAACACACCTCTGTCCTCCCAACACCATCTCGACCCAGGAGCCACCCTTCATGATCACGACACGCGCCTTCACCGTTGGCCCCACCGAATCAGGTTGGGCCCGCACTGTCACCGAGCTCGCCGTCGCCGAGCTCGGCCCCGGCGACGTGCTGGTGCGCGTCGAGTATTCAGGGATCAACTTCAAAGATGGGCTCGCCAGCTCCGCCGAGGGACGCGTGGCACGTATCGATCCGCTCATCCCTGGCATCGACCTGGCGGGCGTGATCGTGGAATCGGATGCACCGGCCTTTGCCCCCGGCATGCGCGTGCTCGCTCACGGCTACGACCTCGGTGTTGCCCACCACGGCGGCTATGCCGGC
The DNA here is from genome assembly GCA_009726095.1 of Actinomycetota bacterium. Taxonomy (GTDB): domain Bacteria; phylum Actinomycetota; class Acidimicrobiia; order Acidimicrobiales; family Ilumatobacteraceae; genus WLMZ01. The sequence goes on along the minus strand of WLMZ01000037.1, from coordinate 19,380 downwards.
CTCGCACGGGTTCCGGCCGAATGGCTGGTGCCAATGCCTGCCGGCCTCGACAGCCGTACGGCGATGATGGTCGGCACTGCCGGATACACCGCCGCGCTGTCCGTCGATGCGCTCGAGCGCGCCGGGCTCGTTGCCGGCAGCGGCCCCGTTCTGGTCACCGGCGCCACGGGTGGTGTCGGTTCGATGGCCATCGGCATGCTGGCGGCACACGGGTACGAGGTCGTGGCCAGCACGGGCAAGGCCGATCAGGCCGACTGGCTCCGCTCGCTCGGGGCCAGCGAGGTCATCGACCGCGCTGAGGTCTCGGCCGAATCCACCCGCCCACTCGAGCGCGAGCGCTGGGCCGGAGCCGTTGACTGCGTCGGTGGATCCACCTTGGCCTACGTGTTGCGCACGCTTCGCTACGGCGCCTCGGTGGCCGCCAGCGGGCTCACCGGCGGGACCGCTCTGGCCACCAATGTGCACCCCTTCATCCTGCGCGGCGTCAACCTGCTGGGCATCGACAGCGTGCAGACCCCCATCGATCGCCGCCGGGCGATGTGGGACCGCATCGCCACCGACCTGCGACCGGCATGGCTCGACACCGAGCACGCCACCACCGTGGGATTGCACGCTCTCGGAGCGGAGCTCGACCGCATCCTCGTCGGTGGCATGCGCGGGCGGGTGCTCGTCGACCCGAACAGCTGAGCCGGTCGATGGCCCCCATCCCCCCACGCAACCGATTGGGCACCATCACCGAACCGGCGCGCCAGATCGACGTCATCCACGACACCGATGTGCTCGTTGTCGGCTCCGGGCCTGCTGGCTTGGCCGCTGCGCTCGCTGCGGCGCGCGCTGGCGTACAGGTGACCCTGATCGAGCGCTTCGGGTGTTTCGGGGGCAACATCACCACCGTCGGGGTCGAGGGCATGGCCTGGTACCGCCACGAGCACACGGTCGAGGCCAATGGCATCGCCCGCGAGTTCGAGACCCGGGCCCACGCCATGGGGGCGGCGGTTCCCGAGAGCCAGTCGCAATCGTTCGAGCTCGACGCCGAGGGATTCAAGGTCGTGGCCGACACCCTCGTCGAAGAAGCCGGGATCCACGCCATGCTGCACCGCAGCTTCGTGGCCCCGATCATGGATGGCACTGCCGTCGTGGGCCTCATCACAGAATCGAAAGCCGGGCGCGAGGCCATTCGGGCGAGACGGGTCATCGACGCCACCGGTGACGCCGACATCGCATACCGAGCGGGAGCACCCACCCATCTGGCCGCACGCGAGGACCTGATGGCGGCATCGGTCATGTTCCATCTGGCCGGCGTTGACAAGCGCGCGTTCATCGATGGCATCCGCGCCGACCCGCAGACCTACCGCGACTGGGCCGGCAACGGCGAGTGGGACATCGAGACCTCTGGCAAGGAGGACGACATGTTCTCGCCCTTCCTGCACAAGCCGTTCCAGCAGGCGCTGCGCGACGGCGTCATCCCTGCCGATCTCACCACCATTGCCGGCACGTGGGGCGCCATCCACGATTCGGGCGAGCTCACCTACATGAACCTGGTGCACCTCGCCGGCATCGATGGCACCGACCCCGACGACCTGACCCGTGGCGAGATCGAGGGCCGCCGTCAGGCCATGCATGCCGTCGCCGCCCTGCGCCGCTACACGCCCGGTTGCGAGAACGCCCGCCTGCGCAACTTCGGCATGACGCTGGGCATCCGCGACACACGCAAGATCGATGCGGTGTACAACATGACCGAATCAGACGTTCGGCACGAAGCGCGCTTCGAAGACTCCATCGGCATCTTCCCCGAGTTCATCGACGGCTACGGCATCCTGATCCTGCCCACCACCGGCCGTTACTTTCAACTGCCGTACCGCAACCTGCTCCCGACGACCGTCACCAACCTGCTGGTCGCCGGGCGCTCGTCAGGCGGCGACCGCGTCTCGCACGCATCGACCCGCAACATGGCGTGCTGCGCCGTGCTGGGCCAGGGCGCCGGCATCGCCGCCGCACGCTCACTGCACGACAACTGCGCGCTCGACGAGGTGCGCGTCGATACGGTGCAAGCCGAGCTGCAACGCCAGGGTGTGCGCTACCACTAGACCGACGCAGCACCCGGGGTGAACAGCAGCTGATCCAGACCGCGGATGAGACCAGTAGTGGTCATCACCCGACGGACAGCGAGCAAGGTACCCACCGCATACGGCTCGGCACTCGCGCCAGCATCATGGCGGATCAGCAGTCGTTCGTCGGGCAGCCCGAAGATGGTTTCGAATGCAATGACAAACCCGGGGAGACGGACCGAGTGCACCTGGGATCCGCCGATGGTGGCTCCGCGTGCGTCTGGACGGCCGTGCACCTGATCGAGCGGAACAGCCAACTTCGACTGGGCGATCTCACCGAGGCACTCGGCGAGTTCCTGCGTGGTTCCACTGGGCGCATCGATCTTGCCGGCGCTCGCATAGTCGATGATCTCCCACGACGGAAGGTGCTGTGCAGCCAGCAACGCGAAGTGCTTGGCAAGCGCAGCGGTGATGGAGAAGTTGCCTGCAGCGATCACCCCGAGGCTGCGCGAGGTGGCCTCCTGCTCGATCTCTGCATAGTCGGCTGCCGTCAGCCCTGACGAGCCGACAACCACTCGAATACCTCGAGCCAACGCCTGGAACGTGTGCTCTTTCACCGACAGGGAGTCGGTGTAGTCGATGAACACATCGGGCCTGGCGCCCGTGGCCAGCACGTCTTCGAGCGAACGGCAGATGACCAACCCGACCGGGGCGATGCCGAGCACCACGCCAAGGTCCTGGCCAACGGTGCTGCGGGCGATGGCACCGACCACCTCGAACTCCTCGGAGGCGATCAGGTGGCGCGCCACCACACTGCCGGTCCAACCCGTTGTTCCTGCAATGACGACCTTGATGGACATGCGGTGCTCCCATGAGTTCGTGCGTTGATGACTGCACACATCTTGGCCCATTCGGGCTGACAACACGCCATGGCCTGCAACGGCGAAAGGTGCCCTACTGCTCGCCCTCGCCGGCCATCGTCGTCAACGCCCCCGGCATGGTGCCGGTTTCACGCCAGCGTTCGAGGTATCCGGCGTAGTCGAGCAGGCTGCCTGCGTAGACCAGGTTGCGGGCGGCCTTGGCATCTGCATACACCTGCTCGCTGTTGTAGTAGCTGGGGGTGCAGTCAACGCTGTAGCGAGCCGCGCCGGCAGCGGCGCCGTACAGCACCATCAACCAGTCCTCCTCGGCTTGGGCGGTGGCCTCGATGGTCTCGATGCCGCGTTCCTGACACGTTGCGATGACGCTGGCGACGTGCTCGGTGGACTTCGACAGGAAGTGCAAGAAATTGGTGCCGAATCCAGCCTGCACGAGGCTGATCACCAACAGGTTGGGAAATCCACCGGACAGCACGCCGTGCAACGTGCGCGCGCCCTGCTCCCAGCGCTGGCTCAGCGCGATGCCGTCCCGACCAACAGGATCGAAGCCCAATCGACGATCGAGGTCGGAGGTGACTTCGAACCCGGAGGCGAAGACCAGCAGATCAACCGGGTACTCCACACCATCGACGACCACACCAGCAGGCGTGATGCGCTCGACGCCGAGGCCATTCGTATCGACGAGATGCACGTTGGGCCGGTTGAAGGCAGGCAGGTAGTCGTCGTGGAAGCACACCCGCTTGCAGTTCTTGCTGTACCACGGCTTGAGCTTGGCGGCGGTCTGCGGATCATGAACGACCTGATCGACCCGGGCACGAATTGACTCCATGGTCGCAAAGTCGCTCTGTTCGAGTTCGGCGGCCTCGCTGTCGGACTCGGGCAACTTCTGAGTGTTGACCCACATCACCTCTGTCCACCCATCGTGGACGAGATCGACCTCTGGCTGCATGCCGGTGACAGCGTTCGTGAAGTTGACAATGCGCTCGGCCTGCCAGCCCGGGGCAAGCCCCTTGAACCACTCGACATCGGTGGGACCGTTATTGCGCACGCCCACGGCCGATGGCGTGCGCTGGAACACGTACAACTCCTTGGCGGCCCTGGCGAGCTGTGGCACCGCTTGCACGCCGGTGGCTCCGGTGCCGATGATCCCGACCCGCTTGTCGGCCAGCTTGCCCATCAGTTCGGTATTGCTGCCGCCGGTGTATTCGAAGTCCCACCGGCTGGTGTGGAACGCCTTGCCCTCGAACAGCTCGATACCGGGGATACCGGGGAGCTTGGCCTTGTGCAGCAGTCCGCCCGCGGTCACGAGATACTTTGCCGACAACGAGTCGTTGCGGCTCGTGCCGACGAGCCATCGATTCGAGCCTGCATCCCACTCAGCAGCGGTGATCACCGTCTGGAACAGTGCGCGCGGGTACAGGTCGAACTGTCGTGCCAGCAGCTGGCAGTAGGCGAAGATCTCTGACGCGCTGGCGTACTTCTCGGTGGGCACGTAGCCGGTCTCCTCGAGCAACGGCAGATAGGTGTACGACTCGACGTCGCACATGCACCCCGGGTACCGGTTCCAGTACCACGTGCCCCCGAAGTCGCCGGCCTTGTCGACGATACGGACGTTGTGAATTCCGAGCTTGGCGAGATTGATCGCTGCGAGCATGCCGGCAAAACCGCCGCCGACGATGAGCACATCGACCTCCTGGGCCAACGGCTCGCGGGAGAAATGGGGATCGGCAAACGGGTCGCGATCGAAGGCCTCGAAGTCGTCCTTCAGCTCACGGTACTGAGCAGTGCCATCGGCGCGGAGTCGCTTGGCACGCTCGATGCGATAGTGCTCGCGTAGGCCATCGACCTCAAACGCTTCTCCACTGTCATCCATGCTCACGGTGTCCTCTCATTCGTACCCACTCACCACGCCCGGCGATGAGCCCGTTGGGCTGAGGCGATCGGAGCTGACCAGCATCCCTGATGCCGCTACGCCAACACAAGTCAACGGAACATACCGCCCCCATGCTGGCGCCGAGAGACCGTACGGCCCAGAAGCCGGACGAAAAGCACAACGGCCTGGTCAGCACACCTTGCGGGTGCCGACCAGGCCGTTCAACGAGCGGATGACGAGATTCGAACTCGCGACCCTCACCTTGGCAAGGTTGTGGCCACCGTCCGTGCAGTCCGTCTACTGCGCTGCAGTACTCCACAGTCCGGAAAACCGTCCGGGAAATCCGTCTGTTCCGTCTCGTTCGTATACCGGTCTACCATCACACGCGTGCTCTGTGCGCGTCAGCTTGCCTTGCGAACGACCGCGTGGCCGCTACGGACCATCTTGGCGATGGACCGGTTCTCGATCAGTCGCGTGCCGACCACGACCGCAAGTTCTTGATCCACGGCGCCGGCGACGCGTTCCAAGGTCTCCAACGTCGGACGTGTGCCACCGTTCTCCATCCTCGCGATCGCAGACTGAGTCGTGCCCATCCGTCGGGCCAACTCCACCTGAGTCAGACCCGCATCGACGCGGAGCTGATACACCAGTTCGCGAAACGCCGTGATACGCGCCTCATCCTCCACGACGTCACGAACCCGACCAGCGTCAGGTCGAGGCACCGATTTCCAGTTCGTTCGCTCAGTCATCTTGATCTCCTGTCAGTCCGTGCTCTGTCATACATCGCTGCAATGCTCGCTTTGCCCTGTCCACCTCGCGGCGCTCATTCGGTCGTGTCTTGGCAAACACTGTCAAGAGCACAATCACCCGGCCCGGCGCTATCCAATACGTGATGCGTGTTGGTCGACCCGACAGAAAGAAGCGCAGTTCACGTAGTTTTCGCTCAAGATGTTTCGTGTGCGGTTCGTCCAACAACGGGCCGAGTTCCCCGAGCCGATCGACGTGAAATCCGACTCGGGCCTGATCGTCCTCGTCGAGTGCGAGAAACCAATCGGCAACCTCCGACTCCAACTCGACCTCGCCCCAGGACATAGCGTCTACGATATATCCGAAACGCGCGCGAAGCAATCAGAATTGGGGTGAGCCCACGAGATTCCCGCCGACGAGTCGTCACACGGTACGTTCTCGATCTGCGTCGCCGGCGAGGAGACCGGCGATGTAGTCGGCAGCGTCACGATCGGCACCCGGAACGCAATGGCCGTAGACGTTCAGGGTCGTCGACGCGCGGGCGTGGCCAAGTCGTTGGGCGGCGACGGTGAAGACGAACGCCTGGCCACTCACCGCGCCGCTGCCACGTTCCAACGCTCGACGGTAGTGATGGACAAGGCGCAGCATGCTCTCGGCGTCGACCGCGACCCGGTATGTGCGATGGGTTTTCGTGGCACGCAGCACCGGCCCGACCGGCCCGTCCACGTAGGCGCGACTCAACCCGATCGCGGAATGGGAAAAGTCGATGTCCGCCCACCGCAGGCCGAGCATCTGGCTGCGACGCGCACCTGTCGATGCCGCCAACCACAGATACGTTGCGAAGTCCGGGTCTGATGCCTCGACCGACGCAACGAGCCGTTGTAACTGGTCAGGCGTCGGTGGGCGGATCTCTGCCGGCGCAACCCTCGGCGGTGATGCGTTCGCTGCCGGGTTCAACCAGATCCATTCCCATCGCACCGCTTGCGTCAACGCTCGATGCAGCACGACATGTGGCCGATGCATCGTGCCCGGAGCCAGCGGCGACCCGTCGCGCCCGCTGCCACGTAGCAAGTGTAGGTACATGGCGTCGATGTCGATCGTGGTCAACTTGTTGACCGGCACGTGTCCAAGCTGCGGCTTGAGGTGATGCTCCACCACACTGCGCGTCTGCACCACCGTCGTCGATGACCACGCCGACGATGCCTGACCCATCCACCTGTCGAGCAGGTCGGCCACTGTGCCTGACCGTAATCGGGCATAACCGGCATCTTCGACGAACTCCGCCAGCGTCGCCGTTGCAAACCGACGGGTGCCGCGCACCGTCTTCGTCGCCCACCGCTCCCTACCGGTCGAAGAGTTCACTCCCATGTAAATCCGCAGTTCCCACGTATCAGGCCCTCGTTGTCGCAATGATCCAGTCATCCCCGCAACATACGGAAACCGACAGAATCCCATGGGCAAACCATGGGCGAGCCGTGGGCACGACCTCATGACCGACAACAGTCGAAAACGCAGGAAACCCTGCCAAGGGCAGGGTTTCCTATCGAGCGGATGACGAGATTCGAACTCGCGACCCTCACCTTGGCAAGGTGATGCTCTACCAGCTGAGCCACATCCGCATATTTCGAAGCCCAGTTTAGCGACTACTCCGCAGGACCGGACAAGCCCGTTGCGACGACGGCACCAATCCGTGCATCAACCACGATACCCGCCAGCGAAACAAGCACGACCATCGAGAACAACACCTGCATGGGGCGCAATTTCTCCTGATAGATCAACCAGGCGCCGATGGCAGAAATCACCGGGCTGGCAAGCGTGAGCAACGAGGCGACCGTGAGATCGAGGTGTCGTTGAGCCCAGGTCATCAGGCCGTGACCCATCAAGCCGGGCCCGCCGACCAGCAAACCGAGCAGCAGCCAATCCGTTCCCCCGATGGCGTGGATGTCGGTGGACACCAACAGGCCCCACGGCACGGCGATGCACGACGCCACGATGAAGACACCAGCAACGAACGACCACGAGTGCACCCCGGTGGAACGCACCCGCTTGACCTGCACGAAGTACACCGTCCACAACAACAAGTTGACCACCGACAGCAATGTGCCGCGCATCGCCGTACCGCTGGTGTTCCCCGCCGCCAGCACCACGCCGAGAACGCCTGCGAGTGCAGCCACTGCACAGGCGATCTGGCGGTTGGAGGATCGCTCGCCGAACAGCCGAAAGGCGATGACCAGCACCAACACCGGTTGCATGGCTGGGATGAGGGTTGCCACGGCGATGGACGTGGCCTTGTAGGACTCGAAACTGGCCATCATCGAGCCAGCGAACAGCGCCCCGGGCAGCAGCGCCTGACGCACGACCGAGGCCGTGACCCGCCCCCCGGTGAGATACGCAACGGCGATCATCACCGGCACCGCCGAGCCAAGCCGGAACACCACGATCGACGCAGTTGACGCGCCGATACCCCGCACGATGAGCGGGCCGAAGCCCCACGCCATCACAGCCAATGAACCAGCGATCAGCGGGAGGTCGCTCGTTGCAGCGTTGGCCTCGACCGCTGTGGTCACGACCGCTGGTCGGCGGGTCGGAGATCGACCCTCAACACCAAGAACCCGTCGTCGATACTCGCTGTGGCATCTCCGATGATCGCAAAATCCTGGAAGTCGCTCTGCGCCTGCTGGATGAACGCCTGGCGCTCCTCGCCCGCCACGGGCGGCAGCGGCCGTTTCTTCACCGCAGCCGCACGCTCGCGGAATCGGGTCAACATTGCATCAACATCCAGCGCTGCCATGCCCACCAACGTACCCGCCGCGACAACCGCGACGTGATTCAGTCGTCGTTGCGTTCAGAAATTCGCAACAGCGGATCGATCAGCCGGTTGGGCACGGGGGCCGGAGCCGGGGGCAGCTCGGGCTCGGGTTCGTCTGCGCGCTCTCGCTCGGGCGCATGTGCGGACTCGGGCTCGGGCTCAGGCGCAGGCTCGGGCTCGGGCGGCAAGGCATCCCGGACCTCGGCGGCGATGGTCGGAGCCCAGATGAACCCGCCGGCGGCCGCGGGGGGTGGGAGCGCAACGCCAGGAACACTGGCAACGCCGAGATCGACGACGCTGACGTCACCGCTGCCGATGCCGATGCCGAAATCAGCGATGCCGAAATCAGCGACACCTCGATCAACGACACCTCGATCAACGGCACCGCGATCGCTGACGACAATGCCGGGATCGCTGACGCCGGCGGCGACGACGCTGGCATCATCAGCCGTTGGCTGCACTGGTTCGCGCAGGTCGTCGTAGCCCACCAGTTCGGCACGGGAAAGCGCCTCGAGATCGATCTCAGGGCTCGCCAGCACATCGCCACGGGTCACGCCGGCGCGTATCGTCTGGGCGGCCTCGGGCCGGACGGCATCGAGCATCTCGCGCTGCGTGCGCCCGTCGAGCTGGCGGAACCTGCGCTCGCCCATCTTCTCCAGCGGCGCCAACAACTCGGGTTCCGGGCGGGTGGTCCGCCAGAACCAGACGGTAAAACCGAGCAACAGGCAACCAAGCGCAGCGAGCGCGACCGCCAACAGGTACACGTTGCGCGTGCTGCTCGCATCGTTGACCGAATCGGCCAGCAGACCGGGCGTCAGCGGGCCAAACAGGTGAGAAGACGACAACTTCATGACGTCACAAGTCTGGCAGGTTTGATCGGGAAGTGTGCAGACACCCCGCAAAGTGTGCAGACCTCGATTCGTTGCGCCATGCTAAGGACCCATGGCCAGTGTGTTGTCGTTCCTTGCCATCGCCGGCGGTTGTGTATTCCTGCTCTGGATTGCGTACCGGATGGAACCGCACTGGGTCAGCAAGGATGGCGAGCGCATGGTCTGCTACGGGCAGGGACTCGGCCGCAACGGTCAGGCCGATGCGCGCTGGCGCGAGGTCCGCGTGGCCAAGGTGAGCAACGACACGCTCGAGATACGGCCCCGCCGCGGCGGCATCACCAGCACGCCGCGCCGTGAGGCCATGGCGAACCCACGCCAAACGCTCAGCAGGCGGCGCAGGGCGCCGTCGTACTGGAAGGTCATCGGCCGTTCGGACACCCCACCCCGGCGCCGGGTCGTGTTTCTGCTCGACGGCAACCACGACCCCGACATGCCCGAGATGTTCGCGCTGCGGCTACCCCCGAACAGCCGTGCCATCCCCCTGCTCGAGGCGTTGGCTGCGAACCGCTCTTCGACTCCTACCGCGCGACCGAATCCAGAAACGCCGCGATCGGCGGACCGACCTGATCGAGGTTGAGCAGGAACGCATCGTGGCCGTGCGGTGAATCGATCTCGACGTACTCGCACTGCGTACCCGCAGACACCAACAGGTCGCGTATCTGGCGCTGCTGGTACGAGGGATAGAGCATGTCGCTCCAGATACCCATGGTGAGCGTGGGCGCCTTGATGCGGGCCATCGCCGAGGCCAGGCCGTTGCGGCCCCTGCCGACATCGTGCAGGTCCATTGCCTTACCGATGATCAAATAACTGTTGGTGTCGAAACGGCGGATCAGCTTGTCGCCGTGATGATCGAGGTAGCGCTCGACCTCGAAGCGTTGCCACATCTCGAAGCCGTCTTTCAACGTGGCGCCGTCGGCGAGTTCGCGGCCGAAGCGATCGGTGAACACGTTGTCACTACGGAAGGTGACCTGGGCGACCATGCGCGCCACGGCCAGACCCTCCCAGGGGCCTTCGCCGGGGGCGGCGCCGTAATAGTCGCCCCCGCACCATTTCGGATCGAGCAGGATTGCCCGGCGGCCGATGGCCCCCCATGCGATCTGCTGGGCAGTCGCCTGTGCGCACGTGGCGATGGGGACGATCGAGCGCACGCGGTTCGGATAGGTGATGGCCCACTCGAGTACCTGCATGCCCCCCATCGAGCCACCGATCACGCTGTGCCACACCGCGACACCGAGGTGATCGGCGAGTCGGGCTTGCACGCGCACCATGTCGCGAACGGTGATGACCGGGAAGCGCGAGCCGTAGGGCTTGCCGTCGATGGGGTGGGGCGAGGATGGCCCCGTGGTGCCCTGGCAACCACCGAGCACGTTGGCGCACACCACGAACCACCGATCGGTGTCGATGGCCTTGCCTGGGCCGATGATGTCGTCCCACCAACCGCCATCCACATGACCACGGCCATCAGAACCGGCCGCATGGCTGTCGCCTGTCCATGCATGACACACGAGGATCGCGTTGGAGCCGTCGTCGTCGAGCGTGCCCCAGGTTTCGTAGGCCGTCGTGAGGTGGGTCAGCGAGGTTGCTCCGTCGAGCGCAAACGGCCGATCGGTGGCAATCGTGAAGAACTGGCGGTGCCCGGCGGGGTCGCCGGGTTGCCATGCGCCCGTTGCCGGCAGTGCTGCCCTGTCCACGTTGTCCTCCTCTCACCGAACTGGTCGCTGGTCGTTCCACGACATCAAGAGCGGCCGGAGCCTTTGTTGCCCGACTCACATCGGGCCACATCCCATCCGGAGATGGAGGCACCTTGGGGCTTCCGACCCAGGTTGCCGGGCCCTATGACGGGCCGCTCGTAATGCTGGCCGAAGTGTAACTGGTCGAACCGGCGAGTCAACGGACATTCAGACAGGTGGTCTCACGACCCGGGCGCATACCGCTGCTCGAGCGCGTACTGCTGATCGAGGCCGACGATGCGACCGAAGTCGTCGAAGGCAACGAGCCGGTCGAGGTGAGCGCGCAACGATCCCTGATCGCGCAGGATCGCCAGCGACTCGCGGATGGCGTGCACCATGCTGAACAATGCGCTGAGCGGGGACACGATGAGCCGGAACCCGAGGTCGTCCAGCTCGGCCGGGGTGAGCAACGGCGTCTTGCCGGTCTCGACCATATTGGCCACCAGCGTGATGTCGCGCAGCTCAGTGGCGATGCGCTCCATCTCAGCGATCGATTCGGGCGCTTCGACGAACACTGCGTCGACCCCGGCGTCGCGGGCCATCTTCGCCCGTTCGATGGCGTCATCGAGCCCAACCGCAGCACGCGCATCGGTACGCGCCGTGATGTGCAGATGCGTGCGGTGATCCACCGCAGCGCGCAGCTTGGCGAGCCAGTCCTGCACCGGCACCACCTGCTTGCCGGCCATGTGCCCACAGCGTTTCGGCCAGACCTGATCTTCCACGAACATGCCGGCGGCGCCTGCATGTTCCCAGAGCTCGACGGTGCGGATGGTGTTCAGCGGGTTGCCGTACCCGGTGTCAGCATCGACGACCACGATGGTGTCGGGCGTTGCCGCACAAATGCGCCGGGCGGCCTCTGCCATCTCGGTCTGGGTGAGGAAGCCAAAGTCGGGCTTGCCCAGCGAGGTGCCGCTGACGCAGAAGCCGCTGACGAACACGGTGTCGAAGCTGGCCTCTGCAGCCAGCTTGGCTGACAGCGCGTCCCAGACCCCGGGCATCAACACGCTCTCGCCGCCGTCGAGACGGGCGCGCAGGTGGTCGCCGTTCACGGCCGCGTCTCGGCCAGACGCGACAACGCCAGTTCCTTGAGTCGCTTGTAGTCCACCTTGCCGTTCGGCGCCCGGCCGATGGTGTCCACTGCCACGACATGGCGCGGCGCCTTGTAGTGCGCCAGAAGGCCCTTGACATGATCAGAGAGCGTGGGGAGATCGGTCTCTCGTCCCGGTTCGGCTTCGACCACTGCGCAGATCACCTCGCCGAAGCGGTCATCGGGCAGGCCCACGCACACGGCGTCGCGCACGCACGGGTGGGTCTTGAGGGCCTCTTCGACCTCCTCGGGAAACACCTTCTCACCACCGGTGTTGATACACACCGAGCCGCGGCCGAGCAGCTTCAACGTGCCATCGTCGTTGACCTCGGCGAAGTCGCCGGGCACGCTCCAGCGGCGACCCTCATAGGTGCGGAAGGTCTGCGCACTCTTCGCCTCGTCCTTGTAGTACCCCAGCGGGATGAAGCCGCCGACGGCCACCACACCCTGCTCGCCCGAGCCGGGTTCGACGCGCTGGCCCAACTCGTTGAACACGGCACAGGTCGCTCCGATCTGAAACTTGGCCGTCTGCTGTGGCGCCCCCTTCGAGCTGATCGATGCACCCATTCCAACGGCTTCCGACGACCCGAACGAGTCGAACAGAATGGCCTGGGGAATGAACTCGAGCAGGCCCGCCTTGTTGTCCTGGCTCCACATGACCCCGCTCGATGTCACCAGCCCGAGGCTGCTGAGGTCGTAACGGTCGGGGTTGGCGGTCAGGTGCTCCAGCATCGGGCCGGCGAATGCCTGGCCGACGATGATGACGCTGTTGACGCTACGCCGCTCGATCGTGCCCAAGAGCTCGGAGACGTCGAACTTGCGGTGCACCAGCGTGACGATGCAGCCGCCGACGCCCATGTTGTTGAGGGCGCTGAACTGACCGGTGCCGTGCATGAGCGGACAGGCCACCAGCATCACCGGGCCCGCGGGCGCAGTGGTGTCGATACGGCTCATGAGGTCGTCGATGCCATCGGCGGCCGGTGTCCCGAGGACGGCGTTGCCACCACCGCCGAGCACGTTGTAGAGATCGTCCTGGCGCCACATCACGCCCTTGGGCATGCCGGTGGTGCCGCCGGTGTACAACAACAACAGATCGTCGCCGCTGCGCTCGATGGCCGGCATCGTCGCAGGCGCGTTCACAACCGACTCGTACGGCGTTGCCCACTCCGGACCGTTGCCGGTCTCGTCGGACACCACGTACCAGCGCTTTACCTTGGTGAGGCGTTGGCGCACATGCTCGAGCAGATCGGTGAACACGGCGTGGAACACCACCGCCTCGGCGTCGGCGTTGTCGAACAGGTAGACGATCTCCTCGGCGGCGTACCGGTAGTTGGTGTTCACGGGCGCCATGCCGGCCTTGAACGCCGCCGTCATCGATTCCATGTACTCCGGCGAGTTGTACAGATAACAGGCCAGCTTGGCCTGATGTGTCACCCCCGATGCGAGCAGATCGGCAGCGAGTGCGTTGGTGCGCTGGTCGAACTGGGCCCAGGTGATGACCCGATCGCCCTGAATCTGGCACGGCCGATCCGGCACACGTGCCGCGACCGCCGCGAAGATCTCTGCGAAGTTCCAGTTCGACATGATTCCCACTCCCCCAACACCACGCCAGGCATTGCCCGGACATGCACAAGGTAGTCCGCACGCCCGCGCCACATCGGGGCGAGCGGCGGCACGCAGTATCCGGTTCGACGACGCCATGACGCCATTCGCCGCGCTACCGTCACAGCGCATGCGGATCCTCATCGTGGGTGCAGGGGGAGTCGGCGCCGCATTCGCGTCGATCGCAGCCCGACGAGACATCTTCACCGACATCGTTCTGGCAGACATCGACGGCACCCGGGCCGCCCGAGCCGCAGCGAAAGCGGCCAGTCCTCGGGTGCGTTCCACACGGGTCGACGCGCACGTCTCTGGCCACATCGTGGAACTGGCACAGTCGATGCGCGCCGACATCATCGTGAACGCGTGCGACCCACGACTCAACCCGCCCATCTTTGATGCCGCCTTCGCCGCCGGCTGCCATTACCTCGACATGGCCATGCACATGTCCACCCCGCACCCCACCGACCCCCACCAGCAAACCGGCGTGATGCTGGGCGATGCGCAGTTCGCCGTGTCCGATCAATGGGTCGACCGCGGGCAACTGGCGCTGTGCGGGATGGGCGTCGAACCAGGTCTGTCCGATGTGTTGGCGCGTTACGCCAGCGACCACCTGTTCAGCTCCATCACCGAGGTGGGCGTCCGCGACGGCGGCGATCTGGCCATCGATGGTTTCGCCTTTGCCCCGACCTTCAGCATCTGGACCACCATCGAGGAATGCCTCAACCCCCCGATCATCTGGGAGCGCGAGCGCGGCTGGTTCACCACGGCACCGTTCAGCGAGCCCGAGACGTTCGTGTTCCCCGAGGGCATCGGTCCACTGGGGTGCGTCAACGTCGAGCACGAAGAGGTCATCTTGATGCCGCGCTGGCTCGACCTCGATCGCGTCACGTTCAAGTACGGCCTCGGCGACGAGTTCATCGAGGTGCTGGCGACGTTGCACCGCCTCGGGCTCGACAGCACCAAACCCGTCATGGTCCGCGGCGTGGAAGTATCGCCACGCGATGTCGTGGCCGCCGTGCTGCCCAATCCGGCCGAACTCGGCGACCGCATGCGCGGCCGCACCTGCGCCGGGTCGTTGGTCACCGGGCTGGGGCTCGACGGCAGACCACGCGAGGCGTACCTCTACCAGGTGGTCGACAACGAATGGACCATGCGCACCTCCGGGCATCAAGCCGTGGTCTGGCAGACCGCCGTGCACCCCGTGGTGGCCTGCGAACTCATCGCCCTCGGCCAATGGAAGGGCGCCGGGGTCATGGGCCCCGAGGCGTTCTCGGCCGACCCGTTCCTCGACCTCCTGCCCGTGCACGGGGTCGGCTGGACGCTCGAGGAACGAACGCCATCAACCGCCTGACCAAACGCGAGGTCGAGGTGCTGCTCGCACGCTACGACCAGGCCCCGGTGGCGGCGCTCACGACCGCACTGCGCAGGGTACTCGGGCGCCCTGATGCTGCTTGGCCCGAGTTGCTGGCAGCGGCACGGTTCACCGACACCCGCACCGCTGCCCTGCTGGTCGGCGACGAGCGTGCGCTCGATGCGCTGGCCGCCGAGCTGAACGAGATCCGCACGCTTGACGCCGGAATGACCAGCGATCGGTAAGGCTCCGACAACCCCGGCTGGGTAGGATTCGACTCGAGGAAAAGGGGAACTTCCATGCGCGTACACGTCGATGCGGACAAATGCCAGGGACACAACCGCTGCTATTCGTTGGCACCCGAGTTATTCGATGTCGATGACCTCGGTAACGCCGTCGAACTGAACGACGGTGTCGTGCCAGAGGGTCTCGAGCACAAGGCGCGCCTCGCCATGGCGAACTGCCCCGAATACGCGATCAGCATCACGGAATGACCCGATGACCATCGACCGACACCCCCCCGTCACCGATTGGGCCACCGATTTCGACCACACCGATCCGGTCTGGGTCAACAACCCGTTCCCGATCTGGGACGAGCTGCGCGAAACCTGCCCCGTGGCACACAGCAACCGCTATGGCGGCACCTGGCTGCCCGTCACGCACGAGCACGTGTCGGCCATCGCATACGACACCGAGCACTTCACCTCGCGCGCCGTTGTGGTCAGCGAGGCACGCCCCGGGCCCAACGATCTGCCGGCGCCCATCGGCGTTGCCCCACCCATCACCTCCGATCCGCCGTTCCATGCAATGGCGCGCCGCCTGATGCTGCCGGCCTTCGCCCCGAAAAAGATCGAGGCCCTCGAGCCCTTCACCCGCGACCTGTGCAACGAGTTGCTCGACGCACTGCAGGGCAAAGACGTGGTCGACGCTGCAGTTGACTATGCACAGCACATCCCGTTGAGGGTGATCGCGAAGATGCTCGGCTTCCCGGCCGCCGACGCCGACTACTTCCGCCACATCATCCATCTGATCCTCGAAGAGGGCATCAACATCGCCGAAGAGGACGACATCCGTCTGCTCGAAGGCCAGAGCATCGACGCCTATTTCGACGCGCAGATCGCCGACCACGTGGCCAACCCGCGCGACGACCTCACGTCGTTCCTGCTCGAAGCCGAACTCGATGGCAACAAGCTGATGCACGAGCACGTGCGAGGCACCATGCTGCTCATCCTCGTGGCCGGGATCGATACCACGTGGTCAGCTATCGGATCATCGTTGTGGCACCTGGCCAACAACCCTGCTGACCGGCAGCGCCTGGCGAACGAGCCCGAATTGATGCCGTTCGCCGTCGAGGAGATGCTGCGCGCCTACGCGCCGGTCACGATGGCGCGAATGGTCGCCAAGGATGTCGAGATCGGCGGCTGCCCGATGAAGGTCGACGACTGGGTGTTGCTGCCCTTCCCCGCCGCCAATCGCGACCCCGAGTTCTTCGACCGGGCCGACGAGGTCGTCATCGACCGCGAGGAGAACCGTCATGCGGCCTTCGGCCTGGGCATCCACCGCTGCCTCGGCTCGAACCTGGCGCGCATGGAACTGCGCGTGGCTGTCGAGGAGTGGGTGAAGCGCTACCCCGACTTCGAACTCGCCGATCCGTCCGCTGTCACCTGGGCAGCCGGTCAGGTCCGCGGACCGCGCAGCATCCCGGTGCGCCTGCCCGCCTGACGGGTCAGACCGCGCCGATCACCGGTTGGGCCAGGCGCATGTTCTGCGCATACCCCACCTCGGTGGGTAGGAACCCATTGCGGTCGGGCCATAGCAACTGCACCATCTCGAATGGTTCGCCCCGATACCACGCCTTCGCGGTGGCGAACAGTTCGCCGTACTGATCCGTATCGACCGGGGCGAAGAGGCAGCGCAGGTCGTTGTCGAGCAGTCCGACCAGTTCGACCATGAGCGGTATCTCCGTGCCGCTCCGCAGCAGATCGACCACCATCGCAAGGAGACCCTGCGCCGCCACCGGGGCGAGCCCGAAGAGCACCAGGTCGGCAACGCCCGTGAGGGTCGGCAACCCGATGGTGTAGCAGTAGCCAGCCCTGGGCGGGACGGCGCTGTGGTCGGCCGGCACCGGTTCGAGCGCCCAGCCGGAGGTCTCGATCATCCACTCGATCTTCTCCGCATGATCAATGTGGAAGTCGGGAAGATCGTGGCTCATCTCAGATCAGCGACTCGCTGTCGAGATCGAGGGCGTGCTGCAGATGGCGGGTGGCCATCGCCGCGAACATCGCCTCGCTTCGTTCGGTGCCACCGACGATCTGCGATGCGATGACCGCCATGATCACTCCGGAGAACGCTTCGCGCCGATACTGCTGCCAGGCCCAGTCGTCGTCGATCTCGACGCCGTAGTCGTGACGAAGGGCCGCCGCGTAGGCAGCGACAAGATCGCGTTCGATCACACGGCGATCGGCGGGCAGCGGTCCGGCACCGAGAAAGTACGACACGTCGCCCATCGCGGGGCCGTGCCCGGGTGACTGCCAATCAACGGTGGCGATGGGCGAACCGCCTTCGGCGGTTGCGAACATGAGGTTGTCGAGCCGGTAATCGCCGTGCGTGACGGTGAGGGGCGAGTGACGCCCATCGATCCAGTCACCGATCCTGCTGCCGAAGCGCTCGACCAGTGCTGCGGCGTCGGGGGTGAGGTACTTGGCATAGGTAGCGACGAAGCCGGGGAACAACATGGACCACATGGCGGCCAGCAGGGCGGTGTCATCGGGACTGGTGCGACGCCCGAGGAACTCGATGTCTGCGAGCGTTGGGTCGTCCCAGCGGGGCCCATGGAGACGAGCCAGTTCGAGCACCGCAGTACGCGAGTGCTCGACCGAGCAGCCATCGACCTGATCTCCCTGCGCTGCCGGGGCGAGGTCCTCGAGCACGATGACGAAGTCTCCGTCAGCGGCATCCCATTCGGCGTGGTAGCAACGCGGGACGCGGATGTCCACCGTGGGAGCGATCTCCGTATAGAACTTGACCTCGCGCTCGTAGTTGCGCAGCGCGATTCCGGTGGCCCGGCTCGTCTCGTCGGGCGAGGGCAGCTTGACCACGATGCTGCGGGGCACCTGTTCGGCCCCGGCGCCCGACGCCTTCAGCACGAGACGCAGGTTCATTCCCACCAGGCCGTCGCCGATGCGTTGCGTGTCGTCGATCTGAACCGTGGCACCGAACACTGTCGACAGCCACTCACTGGTCACTTGCTCTGGTCCCACGCCACGGCACGGTAGCGTCCACAACCGTGACTATCGCAGATGAGGACACGATTCGGGCGCACATCGATCGCCTCGAGATCGATGGCTACACCATTATCGAGAACGCCTTTCCTGCCGACCTTGCTGACGAGTTGGTCGCCGATCTCGTCCGCCTCGAGCATGAGCGCCATGTGGTGCCCGCCGGCAATGGCTTCGAGGGCCACCAGACCTGGCGCATCTACAACCTGCTCGCACTCGGCCGCATCTACGAACAGGTGCCGGTCCACCCGGTGGTGTTCCCGATCGTGCAGCACGTACTCGGAACCGGGTGCCTCGTCAGCAGCTTGTCATCAATCAGTATCGGCCCCGGCGAGGTGGCCCAACCCATTCATGCCGATGACCAACTGGTGCCCATCCCCAAGCCGCATCTCGCCACCATCGCCAACAGCATGTGGGCGCTCACCGACTTCACCGAGGCCAATGGCGCCACGCGTCTCGTCCCCGGCTCGCACCGCGCCGACCACTCCCCCGCCTACGGCAGCGAACACGACTCGATTGCCGCCGAGATGCCCAAGGGCAGCATCCTGGTGTGGCACGGCTCGCTGTGGCATGGGGGTGGCGCCAACCGAACCGGTCAACGGCGTTGGGGCATGGCCATGAACTACTGCGCTGGGTTGCTGCGTCAGCAGGAGAACCAACAACTCGGCATCCCGCTGGACACCGCGCGTACCTTCTCGCCGGCCCTGCAGGAATTGTGCGGCTTCCACGTGTACCGCGGGCTCATCGGCCATATCGACAAACATGCCCCGGCCGAGCTGCTGCTCGATCCGGAAAGGCCCACCGTGATGCTGTGGGAGCACAGCTGACCGCTACCGTTTGGGGCGCATGTACCGGTTCCTGCTGCGCCCCAAATGGCTGCTGTTCCACATCGTCGTTCTGGCATCCGTCGTTGGGATGTTGTTCCTGGCCCGCTGGCAATGGGACAAACACGTCGCCCGCGACGCCTTCGTCGCCACGGTGAACGACCGCGAGGCGGCGGCCCCGCTCGACCTCGCTCCCTTGCTCGGCGCAGGCACCGCTGCCGCTGACATCGAGTGGTTCCGCGTCGCTGCCACGGGGTCGTACC
>WLMZ01000036.1 GCA_009726095.1 Actinomycetota bacterium | reverse complement strand
CCGATCAACTCCGCGCCGCTGGCCTCACAGTGCACGTGGTGGGCGATGCCGGCACCGTCGGATACATCGAGGGCGCCATGTACACCGCCCATGCGGTTGCGACGGCGCTCTAATTCAGGGGCTGCTTTCGCTTTACGCAGGCCACATCGTGAACAATGTGCGACTGTGAGTTCAGCGCCGTCACCCCAGGAATCTCCCCAGCAGTCCATCGTCACCCTTGATGTGGAGGGTGTGCTCGTTCCGGAGATCTGGATTGCGGTCGCCGATCGCACGGGCATCGAGGCACTGCGCCGCACCACCCGCGACGAACCGGACTACGACGTGCTCATGCGCGGTCGATTGCAGCTGCTCGACCAGCACGGCTTGACCATGTCGATGATCGCCGATGTGATCGGCGGTCTGGCCCCGCTTGATGGCGCGAGGGAGTTCCTCGACACGTTGCGCTCGAAGACGCAGGTGCTGTTGCTGTCCGACACGTTCGAGCAGTTCGGCCTGCCGCTGATGCGGCACCTCGGGTATCCCACCCTGATCTGCCACCGCCTTGTGGTGCACGACGACCGCATCGTGGACTACCGCCTGCGCATGCCCGACCAGAAGCGGCACGCGGTCAAGGCGTTGCACGGGTTGAACTACCGAGTCGTCGCTGCCGGCGACTCGTACAACGACACCGCGATGCTGTCCGAGGCGGACGCCGGGTTCCTCTTCCATGCGCCGGCCAATGTGATCGCCGAGTTCCCACAGTTCCCAGCGGTCGACGACTACGCCACCCTGCTCGCGCTGATCACCGATCAACTCACCTGAATCCGGACGCTGCCGCTCCCGATCCCGCTCGCGATCTGGCAGTCGTTTCGCGCCCTACAGGGCTCACATCAACTGCCGGTTCGGTCGTTTCCGGCAGTGCCCACGGGGCCGGGTTGACCCTCAGGTGGTCGGGCGCGTTGCAAAAAACGTGTTGTGTGGCGTGCCCGCGCCATCACTGATGCGCTCCAGGGTCACCGTGAGCCCGCCGAGGTCCGGACGGGTCCACACCATGTGGCCGTCGCCGTCGAGCCGACGCGTGACCTCGATTCCGGGAATGCCCACGGGCCGCAACACGAACACGCCGGCCTCATAGCTGGCGATCACATGAATGGGCGTGGTGTAGTCGAACGCAGACACATCGTGCACGCCGTTCGCCTCGGTGCCATCGGCGCGGGCGTCGGCAATGGTGCCGCCGCCCATGTCGATGATGCGATTACCGCACTGCTCGATGCGCTCCATGTACGAGTAGATCCGGTCGCCGTCCGGCACAGGGGATCCAGCGCGTTCGGCACGCAGGGTCTTCCACAGCCCACGCAGGTCGGGGGCGCCCTCGACCAGCGGTTCGGTGCAACCAGCGAGGACCGGCTCGGGGAATGTCGCTCCGTACCCACCGGGCGGCGTGTGCGCCACGGGGATGTCGGCGGCCATCACGGCTGCGGTCTCAGACGAACCATCGGACTTCGGTGACGTGGACACCTTGACACACTACGCAGGTCGGTCGGAAACATCGGTCTTGGCCTACAGCATCGGGCGGTGGTGGTGCTTGTTGCGCCGCGGCAACGTGACGGCGAAGACCACGCAGAACACCGCTGCGGCCAGCAAACCAATGGTGGCACCAGGCGCCGAGTCGAGGTGATAGCTGAGCATCAGCCCGACCACCCCGACGCTCACACCAATGGCTGCGCCGATCAGCGTCATCTGCCTCAGGGTGCGGGCCAGGAGTCGCGCCGTGGCCGCAGGGGTAACCAACATGGTCACCGACATGATCGTGCCCACGGCGCGCAGACTGATCACCACCACGACCGAGAGCAGCAACACCAGGACGGCCTGCACCAACTCAACGTGCACGCCAACCTGCTCGGCCTGCACATGATCGAACGTCGCCAGTCGCAGCTCGCCGAACAACAGGATCACCACGAGCACCGTTCCACCACCGAGGCCGAGGTTCAGCCAGATGTCACCCCAGCTCACCGTGAGCAGTCGGCCGAAGAGGAAATGGGTCAGCTCGACCCCGGTGTCGAGACGCGAGATGACCACGACACCAATCGCGAAGAAGGCCGTGCCGAGCACCGTGATCACGGTCTCCTGGCCAATGCGCCGATTGGAAGAGAACACCAGCAACAGGACTGCTATCAGCAGGCCCGCACCCATCGCCCCGATCAGGACGTTGAAGCCTGCCGCATACGCAAGCCCCACACCGGCAAGGGTGCCATGGCTCATTGCATCACCCAAGTTCGCCATGCGGCGCAACACGATCCATGTGCCCACGACCGGCGCAACGATGCCGATGATGATCGCGGCGATGAAGGCGCGCTGCATGAACTCGGCCTGGAACGGGTCGGTGAGCCAGTGCATCACAACGTTCCACCGTGGGTGGCGACACCCGAGCCGAAGGTGCTGTCAAGCACGGCCGGCGCGAGCACCAGATCTGCCGGGCCATCACCGCGGATGGTGCCGTTCACGGCGATGATGCGATCGAAGCGGTGTCGCGCCAACGCCAGGTCGTGTGTGGCCACCAGCAACGTGGTGCCCTGTTGGCTCAGCTCGGCGAACAGGTCGAACAACTCGTTGGTGGTCGGCTGATCCACACCGCTGAGCGCCTCGTCGAGCAGCACCACCGACGCCTGCTGGGTGAGCGCCCGGGCGATGTATGCCCGCTGCAACTGGCCGCCGGACAGCTCGGACAGGGAGCGATCCTCGTACCCGCTCAGCTTCACCGCAGCCAGCGCTGCAGCAGCAGCGGCGCGGTCAGCGGGTCCCATGCGCTGGAACCAGTGCCGAAAGCGGCGCCGACCAGCAATGACCAGTTCGCCGACCGTGATCGGAAAGAGCAGGTCGGCATCACTGCGCTGCGGGATGTAGGCGACGTCCATCCGATCGACCCGATCGTGACAATGCACGCCGTTGACGTCGACCGATCCCTCATGGTTCACCAAGCCGCAGATGGCCTTGAACAGGGTGCTCTTGCCAGCACCATTGGGCCCGATGACCCCGATCAGTTCGCCGCGGCGCACCGAGAACGTGACCGAGTGCAACGCGTGCCGATCGCCGTAGTGCACGCCGACATCGCGCACGTCCAGAACTGTTGCGCCGCTGATGTCGCTCACCGGCAGCCGAGGCCCTTCACGAGTGCCGCCAGGTTCTGCTCCATCACCGACGCGTACGTGGCGTGGAGCGTGATCTGATCACTCGACAACGTTTCCACCGGGTCGAGCACTGCGGTGTCGGCCCCGATCTCGCGTGCGATGGTCCTCGACAGATCTGCCGGCAGGTTGTTCTCGAAGAAGATGGTCGTGACCTTGTCGGCCCTGGCGGCTTTCGCGACCGCCTCGAGCGTCTTCGCCGACGGTTCCTCGGCGGGCGAGATACCCGAGATCGCAAGTTGGGTCAGGTCGTAGGCCGCTGCCAGATAGCCGAACGCTCGGTGGCTCGTGACGATCACCCGCGATGCGCAAGAAGCGAGGCCGGTTGAGAACGTGGTGTCCAGCGACGACAGCGTGGCGACGTAGTTCGTGGCGCCCGTTGCAACGGCCGCCGCGTCGATACCCGGCACCTCTGTCAGCGACTCCTGTACGGCCGCGACCATCAGTTGCATGTTCTTCGGGGACAACCACACGTGTGGGTCGTTGCCATCGCCGAGCACCTCCCCTTCGGTCTGGCCGTCGGTGCCGGCGAGTTGCGGCGACGTCGCGATCAGCGGCACCGACGCGAGCAGATCGATCTTGCGCACCCCCGACGGCAACGAGGCAATCGCCTTTTCGACACTGGGCTGGAAACCGCTGCCGAGGTAGAAGACCACGTCTGCCGATTGCAGATCGGTGACCTGTTGTGGAGTGGGCTCGTAGTCGTGCGCCGACTCACCGGGTGGGACGAGATCCACCACCGACACTTCAGCGCCGCCCACCGCCCGCACGATCTCCTCAATCGGGTAGAACGCCGTAGCGACTCTCACCGTTCCGTTCTCGAACGGACCCGACGACGTAGTGCTGGGGCCACAACCGCTTGCGACCATCACCATGCCCGCAACCATCACGATGCCCGCGACCGCGCCGGCATCCGGGGCAAAGAGTCGAGGGAACCGCACCGTCCCAGCCTAACTATAATGAGAGTGATTCCCACAATCTAGGCGAGGTCGTATTCGTCGACGTGCACGACCCGGCCCTCGTCGATCGACCGGTGCGCGGCGGCGCCCATCACCACCGACCACAGGCCATCGTCCACGGTCACCTCGGCGGGCCTGCCGCCACGCAGGCAGTCGATGAAACGCACGTGCTCGAGATACGACGAACCACCGTGGAATTCGGGGTACGGCACCTCGGCTGGCGTGGGCGCCGCAACGCTGGATACGCCCGACACGTGGCGGCGACCAACGAACACCTCGTCACCGGGGAAGGTGGTCTCGAGCTTGGCCAGATCGCCAACGACAGTGATCTCCTGCTCGAACCGGCCGCCCTCGGCAAACATCGACAGGTCCAGCGACCCGCGAACACCATTGGCGAAATCGACGATGACGAACGCATTGTCCAAGATGTCGGGCACGCGACCCTCGTACACCTCGTCGAGATGGTTCACGTCCTGACCACCGGAGGCAAAGACCCGGGTCGGATCAGCACCCGCCACCAGGCGCATCAGGTCGAAGAAGTGACAGCACTTCTCCACCAACGTGCCGCCAGTGTTCTCGCTGAAGCGGTTCCAGTTGCCCACCTTCACCAGGAATGGAAAGCGGTGTTCGCGGATGGACACCATCCGCGTGGTACCGCAGACGCCCGTGCTGAGTTGCTGGAGCAGTGCGGACACCACCGGGATGTAGCGGTATTCCAGCCCCACCCAGGTCATCGCACTGCGCCCTTCCGCGCGCCGCTTCACCTCCACGCAGTCCTGCACCGTGGTACACATCGGCTTCTCCACCATGACCGCCAGATCGGTTTCCAGCACGTCGCCCAGCAGCGAGGCATGGGTGAAGTTGGGCGAGGCGATGACGACGGCATCGAGATCGTCGCGGGCCAGCAGCTGACGATGATCGGCGTAGGTATCGACTGCGCGTCCGGCGCAGGCGACACCCCATTCGAGCGAACTGGGCACCGGGTCGGACAACGCGACCACCTCGGCATCGGGGTTGCTGACCAGATCGAGGATGTGCTCACCGCCCATCATCCCCGACCCGATGATGCCGTAGCGGACAGGACGCGAGATGGGAGCGGGTTGGTTCGCCATATGCCGCCCGACGCTATACGGACCAACGGCCCTATCAGGAGCCACGCCGCGCACGCGAGGCTGCAGCCATGCAAGTCGTTGATCTGATCCGAACCAAGCGCGATGGTGGCCGTCTGAGCGACGACGAGATCCGTTGGTTCATCGATGCATACACACACGCCGACATCGCCGACGAGCAGGCCAGCGCACTGCTGATGGCCATCCTGTTCCGTGGTCTCGACCCCGCCGAACTGGCCGTGTGGACTGCTGCCATGATCGACAGCGGCGACCGCATGGACCTGTCCGGCGTGGGGCGCCCCACGGTCGACAAGCACTCCACCGGCGGCGTGGGCGACAAGGTCAGCCTGGTGTTGTGCCCACTGGTTGGCGCATGCGGTGCCGCCGTGCCACAACTGTCCGGAAGAGGTCTCGGTCACACCGGCGGCACGCTGGACAAGCTCGAGGCCATCCCGGGTTGGAAGGCGCTGCTCACCCCGGAGCAGATGCTGCAGCAGCTCCATGACATCGGCGTGGTCATCTGCGCCGCCGGGCCCGGCTTGGCCCCGGCCGACCGCAAGCTCTACGCACTGCGCGATGTCACCGGAACCGTCGAGTCGATCCCACTGATCGCATCGTCGATCATGTCGAAGAAGATCGCCGAGGGCACCGAATCCCTGGTGCTCAACGTCACCTTCGGGAGCGGCGCGTTCATGAAGCGGTTGGACCACGCTCGCGAGCTGGCCGAGACGATGGTGCGCCTCGGCACTGCGCACGGCGTGCGCACCACCGCTGTGTTGTCGCGTATGGACACGCCACTCGGCCGGAGCGTCGGAAACGCTGTGGAGGTCGCCGAGTCGATCGAGGCGCTGTCAGGCGGCGGACCGGCCGACCTGCTCGAGATCACGCTGGCCCTGGCGAGCGAGATGTTGACGCTTGCCGGCATCTCCACCGACCCCGCACCATTGCTCTCGGATGGTCGTGCGTTGGCCGTGTGGCACGCCATGATCAGCGCGCAGGGGGGCGACCCGGCGGCCCGCCTGCCCGTGGCCACCCAACGCGAGATCGTGCGCGCCGAGCGCTCGGGATACGTCACCGGCGTCGATGCCTTCGCCGTCGGCGTGGCGTCGTGGCGCCTCGGCGCCGGCCGGTCACGCAAGGAGGATCCCGTCAGCCCGATCGCCGGCGTGCTGTGCATGGCCAAGCCCGGCGATGCTGTCGAACAGGGGCAACCGGTGCTGGAGTTGCATATCGACGATCCGACGCGCCTGCCCGGCGCGCTGGCCGCCCTGCACGGTGCCATCACGATCGACGCCGAGCCACCCATCGCGCAACCGCTCATCGCCGACATCCTGCGCGGCTGAGGCCCGCCGCACAACCACGCAGGGTCAGAGCGCGGCCAACCCGCCGAGGATCGCTGCTGATGACGACGTACCGATGCGCGTTGCTCCGGCTGCAACCATCGCGACGGCCACCTCGGCGGTGCGAACACCACCGGATGCCTTGACCCCCAGCGCCTCCCCCACGGTGCGGCGCATCAACCGCACCGCATCGACCGTGGCCCCGCCGGTGGGGTGGAAGCCGGTGGATGTCTTGACGAAGTCGGCATGTGCGCTCATGGCGGCCTCGCACGCCGACACGATCTCGTCGTCGGTCAACGCACTCGATTCAATGATGACCTTGAGCAGGCACGGTGGCGGCACTGCGGCGCGCACAGCGGCGATCGACGCCTCCACATGATCCCAATCCCCCGCCTTGGCACGGCCCAGATCGATGACCATGTCTACCTCGTCGGCGCCTGCACGCACGGCGAGCGCTGCCTCCGCCGCCACCACAGCTCTGTCGTGCGCCCCCGACGGAAACCCGGCCACGCAGGCGAGCCTCACCGCTGAACCATCGAGCGCGGCGCGTGCCACCGATGCCATCGACGGCGAGACGCAGACGGCGAAGACGCCCAACTCGATTGCCTCGGCGCACAACCCGACCACCTGTGCCGCCGTGGCTTCCGGCTTCAACAGCGTGTGGTCCAGCATCCGGGCGATCGAGCGTTGATCCATGTGTGCATCGTACGCCCATCGGCCACAGCGACGCCGACGGCACCAGCGGCCGAAGCAGCCCGCGAGTGCGTAGAGTCGGCCACATGAAAGCAGCTGTGTACTACGCAACCGGTGGCCCCGACGTGTTCCGTTACGAGGACGTCCCCGACCCGATGGTGCACCGCAACGGCGTGCTGATCCAGGTGGGTGCGGTGGGAATCCAGGGCGGCGATCTACTGAACCGTCAGGGCGGCGCGCTGATGACCAACCCGCACATCGTCGGATACCAAGCGGCGGGCGTAGTGATCGCCGTCGGCGACGATGTCACCACCCTGCACGTCGGCCAGAAGGTGGTGGCAACGTCCGCATTCGGCAGCCACGCCGAGCTGATGAGCGTCCCCGCATCATCGGCGTTCGCCATCCCGGATTCCATGTCGGTGCGCGACGCAGCCGGAATCCCCATCGAGTTCGGCACTGCCGATGACTGCCTGTTCGAGTTCGGCGGACTGAAGGCCGGCCAGACCGTGCTCATCCAGGCCGGCGCCGGTGGGGTCGGGCTTGCGGCCATCCAACTCGCCAGGCGTGCGGGCGCAGCGATGGTGCTGGCCACCGCGTCGAGCGACGACCGCTTGGCGCGCCTGAGCGCGTTCGGCATGGACCACGGCATCAACTACGCCCATGCCAATGTTGCTGCCGAGGTCATGCGCCTCACCAACGGCAGGGGCGTCGACCTGGTCGTTGACCCCGTTGGCGGCACCACCCTGGAGGGCAGCATCGCATCCCTGGCATATCGCGGACGCGTCAGCTGGGTGGGCCGGGCCGGCCGCGAGGAACGGCCTCCCGAGATCTGGCCGATCATGCAGAAGAACGGCTCGATCCACGGCGTCTTCCTGGGCGCCGAGATGGCGCTCAACCCCCAGCGCACCCGCCCGATGATCGAGGGTCTCATCGCACGGATCGCGGCCGGAGAGCTCACCGTGGTCACCGACAAGATCTTCCCGCTGTCCGAGGCTGCCGAGGCGCACCGCTACATCGAGAGCCGCGCCGCGTTCGGCCGCGTGCTGCTCGAGCCATAGGGAACGCCAGCTCAGCCATGTCCTCCCAGCCTGCTCACTAGAGTCGGCGCATGGCAACTACTTCGGTTATCAACTACGTCGTCGATGGCACCACCATGGTCGGGCACCTTGCGGTCCCCGATGCACCCGGCCCCCATCCCGCGGTGCTCGTGTGCCACGAGGGCCCCGGCATCGATGGCCACGCCACCGGGCGGGCAGATCGCCTGGCCGCCCTCGGCTACGTGGCATTCGCCCTCGACTACCACGGTGGCGGCGTGCGTCTGCCCGACATGGCAGCAATGATGGCTCGCCTCGGCCCGCTGATGGGCGACTCCGATCGCATTCGTGCCCTCGGCACGGCGGGCCTCGATGTGTTGCTGGCACAGCCGCAGGTCGATCCCGCCCGCGTGGCTGCCGTCGGGTACTGCTTCGGAGGCACGATGGCGCTCGAACTCGCCCGCGGCGGCGCCGACCTGCAAGCCGTGATTGGCTTCCACTCCGGCCTGGCGACGACGCGGCCACACGATGCGGCCAACATCAGGGCGAAGGTGCTCGTCTGCATCGGATCTGAAGACCCGCTCATTCCTGCTGCCCAACGGACCGACTTCGAAGCCGAGATGCGTTCGGGAAATGTGGACTGGCGAATGAACCTCTACGGCGGCGCACAGCACAGCTTCACCAACCCGAATGCGGGCGATGCCGGCATGCCGGGCATTGTCTACGACCAACGCACCGACGAGCGGTCGTGGCGAGCGATGCTCGATCTCTTCGCCGAAGTGGGCATGTGACCCCGAAGGGTTCAACCTGTGCCGCCCATCGTCAGCAAGCTGGCTACGCTTTGGTCATGAGCAGTGACGAACAAGACATTGCAGAAGCATCCGACGACGAGATGATCGGGCTCGAGGCAGGTGGCAGCGACGAGGTATTGGTGGACTTCCCACCGGAACGACCCGTGGGGCTCCCCTTTGCCGACGCCGACGTCACCGACGAGTCGCTCGAGGACCGACTGGCTCAAGAAGAGCCCGAGGTCTGGGAATCAAAGGAGGCCGGCGAGGTATGGGCCGACCGCCACGACGCGCTGATCGAATCACTCGAGGATGACGCAGGCTGACATCCTGCGCTGGCGCCGCTTTGGCGACGCTGGCGTGCTCCTGGAGTTCGACGACGGCATCGAGGCCACGAGATGGTGTCGCGCCGTCGAGGCATCCAATATCGACGCTCAGGCTCGACCGGGTTGGCGCTCGGCCCTGATCACCTCGACGATGTCGACGGCATCGTTGATCGAGGCGCTTCGATCGTTGGTGCTCGATGACGCACCCACCGCACCCGTTCGCCACCTGAACATTGAAGTCGTCTACGACGGCGAGGACCTGGACGATGTCGCGGCATCAACGGGAATGTCCCGCGAAGCCGTGGTCGCCCGGCACACGGGTGCGCTGTACACCGTGGTGTGCCTCGGGTTCTCGCGAGCCTTCCCGTATCTGGCCGGTCTGGACCGCTCACTGTGGCTGCCCAGGCGCTCGACACCGCGAGTGCGCGTCCCGGCTGGTTCGGTGGCCATCGCCGCCGAGCAGACCGGCATCTACCCTCAGGCGTCACCGGGCGGCTGGCACCTTCTCGGCCGCACCGATGCCGTGTTGTTCGACGAGCGCTGTGAGCCGCCGTCGCTCCTCCAGCCCGGCGATCAGGTTCGATTCATGACCGTTCGCGCATGACCTCATTGCGGGTCATCGATCCGGGCAACCTCACGTTGGTGCAGGACCTCGGCCGCGCGTCCTACGCGGCGCAGGGTGTCGCTCGTTCGGGTGCCGCTGACCTCGGGTCGCACGCGCTGGCACAACGTCTCTGCGGTAACGATGACCACGCCGCTGGCCTTGAGGTGCTGCTCGGCGGACTCGTCCTTCACGCCATCGAGTCGTGTGTCATCGCCGTCACCGGCGCCAACGTCGCCGTGCACGTGGCCGGTGTGCCGCAGGGACGCAACCACGCTTTCACCGTGCCGGCCGGTGCCGAAGTCGCGTTGTCACGGGCCACCATCGGGATGCGGGCGTACGTGGCGGTGCGAGGTGGCTTCGCAGTGCCAGCAGTGCTGGGGAGCCGCTCGCGTGACACGTTGGGGGGCATCGGCCCAACACCACTGGCCGTCGGCGACCTGCTCCCGGTCGGGCATGTCGCCAACGCGCCAGCATGGTTGGACGTGGCCGCGGTGCACGACCCGAACGAGCACGTTCTCGTCGGCCTGGTCCCCGGTCCACACGACGACATGCTCGACGATGCAGGTTGGTTGGCCCTCACCCGAACGGCATGGCGGGTGGACCCACGCAGCGATCGCATCGGTATCCGGCTGGCGGGAACCCCGCTACCCGCGCCGGCCTCCGATCTGCCCAGCTTCCCGGTGCTCGCCGGCTGCGTGCAGTTGCCAGGCGACGGGATGCCGGTGATCCTCGGACCCGATTCGGGGGTCACGGGCGGGTACCCGGTGCTGGGCGTCATCAGCCAGAGCGGGCTCGACGCGCTTGCCCAGGCCCGGCCCGGCGCGCTGGTGCGCCTGCGCCGCGCCGGTTGATCCCCAGCATCAGTGATCAACGTGCCGGGTGCCACAACCGTCAACGTGGTGGCTTCATCGCCAAGCTATTACGATACGGAACAGTCTAGTTTCGTATTGATCGAGAGAGTGACGTGAGCAGCACGATGCAAGCAACCCCGGAGTCCCTCGGCGTCGACCCCGATGTGCACGCCCGACGGTGGTGGGTACTGGCGGTCCTCTGCCTGAGCATGACCATCATCGTGATGGACAACACCATTCTCAATGTGGCGATCCCCTCGCTCATCCGCGACCTCGATGCCACCAACAGCCAGGTGCAGTGGATCATCGACTCGTACACCATCGTGTTCGCCGGTCTTCTGCTGACCACGGGCAGCCTCAGCGACCGATTCGGGCGCAAGGGCGCATTACAGGTGGGCATCCTGATGTTCATGGCCGGCTCCATCTCGTCGGCGCTCTCCACATCGTCAACGCAACTCATCCTCACCCGCGCTTTCATGGGCATCGGCGGCGCCCTGATCATGCCCTCGACGCTGTCGATCCTCACCGACGTCTTCCGCGATGCGAAGGAACGTGGTCGGGCCATCGCCGTCTGGGCGGGCTTCTCCGGCATCGGCGTGGCCCTGGGCCCCGTCACCGGCGGCCTCCTGCTGAAGCACTTCTCATGGAGCTCGGTGTTCTGGGTGAACGTGCCCATCGGCATCACAGCGCTTGTCGCCGGCAGCCTTCTCCTCACCACCTCCCGCGATCCGAACCAGGGCAGGCTCGACCCCCTGGGCTCGCTGCTGTCGATGCTCGGACTCGGAGCACTGCTTTTCGGCATCATCGAGGTTCCCGTGCGCGGATGGTCTGATACACAGGTGATCGCCGGCTTCGTTGTCGGCATCCTCGCTGTCACCGCGTTCATCTCGTGGGAACTGCACACCGATCACCCGATGCTTGACATGCGCTTCTTCCAGAATCCACGCTTCGCTGCGGCCAACACCGCCGTAACAATGACCTTCTTCGCCATGTTCGGCTCGTTGTTCTTGATGACGCAGTACTGGCAGTTCGTGCACGACTACAGCCCGCTCGAGGCCGGTGTGCGGTTGGTGCCCTATGCAGCATCGATGATGATCGTGGCACCGCTGTCGGCGCGTGTCGTCGAACGCATCGGCTCGAAGCGGGTCATCACCGTCGGGTTGTTCACCGTGACATCGGCGCTGCTGTTGCTGTCGCTCGTACAGCGCGACACACCGTACGTGCTGGCGATTCTTCCGTACTGCCTCATGGCCGCAGGCATCGGCATGACCATGCCACCGGCCACCGAGTCGATCATGGGCTCGCTCCCCCGCGAGAAGGCCGGCGTCGGCTCGGCCGTCAACGACACCACACGCCAGATGGGCGGCGCCCTCGGCGTGGCAATGATCGGCAGCGTCGTGTCCAGCATCTACTCCGGTCGCGTCGACGCACTCGCCGGGCGGTACCACCTCACTGGCGCAGCCCTCACCGAGGCACGGTCCTCACTCGGTGGTGGCCTGCGCGTTGCCGGATCACTCGGCGATCAGGCCGCCGGGTTGACCAATGCGATCAAGGACGGCTTCGTTGCTGGCCTCAGTTCGGGCCTCAGGCTTGCCGCTGTCGTGGTGGTCGTGGCGGCGTTCGTCGTCTGGCGCTATCTTCCTGCCCGTGCCGCTGATCACGACCTGCTGCCCGCTGCCTACGCGGACGAACTCGACGTTGCCAGTGTTGCGTTGGCAGTCGGCGAGTAGGGCCCGGCCATGACGCCTCCGATCGCCACCGCAAACGCAGACATCGGCGAACACGCGCCACGTCGACCCGGGCGCCCGCGCGACGCGCGCTGCGACCATGCGATCCTGCAGGCAACCCTCGACATCCTCGGCCAGGGCGGCATTGCAGGCCTCTCCATCGACGCTGTGGCGGCCCGCGCCGGAGTCGGCAAGGCCACCATCTATCGACGATGGACCACCAAGGAAGCCCTGGTCCTCGAGGCACTGCGCAGCGATACCGCCCCTATCGAAGTACCCGACACCGGCAGCCTGCGCCGCGACCTAGAGGTGTACTTCGACGGCATCATCGAACGGTTCGCAGCCAACGACGGATCCGATGTGCTCCCCCACCTCATCGAGGCGGCCTGCTACGACCCCGAGGTGCGCATCTCGCTGGACCAGTACATCAAGCAGCGTCAGGAACCCCTGCGGGCGATACTTCGACGCGCCGCCCAGCGCGGCGACATCGCAGCCGAGGTCGACCGCAACGTAATGGTCGAAGCGCTCGTCGGGCCGGTGATCTATCGACGCCTTCTCACCGGAGGACGCATCGACAAGGCCTTCGTGCGCAAGCTGCTCGACATCGTCCTGTAGGTCAGCGCACGCCCCTGCAGTTGCCCGCGATACAGCCTGTTCGGTCAGCCATACTGACTGACGCGACAGGCGCGCTGACTGATCGTCTGGACAGTAGCAATGGCGCCCCGGGGCTTTGTAGTGTCGCCAACCGTGGCCATAGCGATCCCCTCACCTTCTGCAAAAATCGACGCGTTCCTACGCGACAACTTGGCACCGACACCGTTCGTCGTGGTCGATGTCGACCTCGTCGAAGAACGCTACGTGCAGCTCATCAACGCCATCCCCGAGGCGCGCGTGTACTACGCCGTCAAGGCCAACCCTGCGCTGCCGATCATCGAACGCCTCGTTGGTCTCGGCTCCGCATTCGATGTCGCCAGCCCCGCCGAGATCGACCGCTGCCTCGAGGCGGGGGCGAACCCCGACGACATCTCCTATGGCAACACGATCAAGAAGCGCCGCGACATCGCGTACGCAGCATCGTGCGGTGTGCGCCGCTTCACCATCGATGTAGCGGATGAACTCGACAAGGTCGCTGCAGAGGCACCGGGCGCGTCGGTGTGCGTGCGTTTGCGGCACGAATGTGGCGGAGCGGATTGGCCGCTGTCGCGCAAGTTCGGCGCCGAGGCGCCCGACGTGGTGCGACTGCTCGGATTGGCCGCGCAGGCAGGCATGGAGTCGGGCGTTTCGTTCCATGTTGGTTCGCAGCAACGCGATCTCGGTGCGTGGGACGACACGTTGGAGGTGGTGGCCGAGATCGTCGACCGGGCGCGCAACCTCGGTGCCAATCCCAGCTTCGTCAACCTCGGTGGCGGCTTCCCCGGCACATACCGCGAAGCCGCCCCAGCTATCAGCGCGTATGGCACCGCAGTTCGCCGGGCGATGAACACCTGGTTCCCCGACGGACTTGCCGAGGTCATGGTCGAGCCTGGCCGCTATCTGGTGGCTGATGCCGGCGTGTTGCGCAGCGAGGTCGTACTGGTGTCGCGTCGTTCGCCCGAGGACAGCGAGCGCTGGGTGTACCTCGACTGCGGCAAGTTCCACGGGCTCGCCGAGACGATGGACGAGGCCATTCGCTATCGGCTGCGTACTCCCCACGACGGCCAGATCAGTGGGCCGGTCGTGTTGGCCGGCCCCACGTGCGACTCAGCCGATGTGCTCTACGAAAAGAGTGCCTACGAGTTACCGCTCGCACTGGCGGAGGGCGACATGGTCGACATCTTGTCCACCGGCGCCTACACCACCACCTACAGCTCGGTCGGCTTCAACGGCTTTCCACCGTTGCAAGAGCACTACGTCTGAGCAAGTGCGGCGGCTAGGAGCTCGCGCTCCACATCGCCGAGCGCGATCCTGCTGACAGCGTCGAGACCGGCTGGGCTCATCTTGCGTGCCGTCTTACGGATGATGTCCAGCAGATGGGCCCGCTCGAAACGCGGGGCCATGTCGGCCAGTTGCGTCTCGATGAACACCAGGCATGCTGCGTCCTCGATGATCTGTGCCGAGGGGTCGGTGCCCAGGCCATCCCGGCGGATCAGGGCCTGCACACGCTCGACGGTGTCGGCGCCGTAGCCGGCACCGAGCAGGATCACTTCGATGTCACGGGCATGGCGCTGCTTTTGATCGCGCCGCCAGCGCAGGTACCCCGCACGCCCCTCGGGGTAGCTGGTGCGCTGCAACTCCCACCGGCGCAGGTGGTGCGCCCGTGCGGCCAACAGCAGCGCGTCGTCGGGCGCCTCGGCGAGATGCTGCACCCATTCGACGGCGAGCTGACCGTGCGCCATCGCCAACGGGCGCAGCTCGCCGCGCACCGCAACCACGGTGGGGTCATTCGCATTCGCATCGTCGATGGCCGCCGCAGCGGCCTGCAGGCCCTCGTTCAGACTGCACACTCCGAATCGCCAACCTCGGCCACGAACGGGCCGGTCTCGTCGAAGTCGGCGTAGAAGTCGGGCGCTTCCTCGGGTGTGGGGAAGAAGTCGAGCTCCTTCAACTGCTCGGCCACGGCCGCCGCACCGCCGACACGATCCATCCACGTGCGAAATGCCTCGCCGGCCACACGCTCTTCGGAGAACCGTCGCACCACGCGGACGGCGGCCTCGGGGGCCGCCTTGGCGGGGAGGCGCAGCGCCTTCTCACCGAAATGGATCTGCTCCTGGCCAACGTAGCCGCCGAGCAGCATTTGATAGCCCGGGGCCGCCCTGCCGTGGGCCCGGCGCTCGGCGCCGAAGAACCCGATATCGGAGGCATGGTGCTGGCCGCAACTGTTCGTGCAGCCGGAGATGTTGATACGGACACCGCCAACCTCGGCCAGGCCCTCTTCTTCGAGGCGCTCGCCGATGGCCTTCGCAAGCCCACGTGACTGCGTGACGGCAATGTTGCAGGTGTCGGCCCCTGGGCAGGCCACGACGTCGCGGGCAAGTTCGGCTCCGGGTCGCGCCATGCCGATGGTCTCGAGACGCGAGTAGAGCACCGGCAGTTGCTCTTCAGTGAGCCCGCGGAACACCACGTTCTGGCGGTTGCTCAGGCGGACATCAGAGCCGAGCTCGCGCTGAACCGAGGCAAGGGCCCGGAACTGCGCAGTGGTGAGGTCGCCCAATGTTGCATATGCAACAGCCGAAACCGATCCGTTGGCGGCGCCACGGATGACGCTGGTGGCGACCCAACGCTGATAGGGATCGCGGGGCGTGAGGGCCACCTGCACCCCCTGACCGACCTGGCTGGCCTCGACCGTGGAGGAGCGCCCAGCAGGCGCATCGCCGGCCTTGACCACCTCTTCGGGTATCCCGCCCGGCCACGACGACGACGCCGGCAGGGTGTGGCGTACCTTGAGCACGCGGCGGCGCACTTCGTCGATGCCGAGCTGATCCACCACCCATTTCATGCGGGCGCGGAGCTTGTTGTCGCGGTTGCCGGTCTGCTCGAACACCCGCAGTGCCGCCTCGATGGTGGGGAGCAGGTCCTCGCGGGTGGTGAACTCCTCGAGCGCCAGCGCCGGGTGCGGCGTGGCACCCAGACCACCGGCGATGTAGATACGAAAGCCTGCTTCGGTGTCGCCGTTCTCGAGCGTGCGAGTGGTGGCGATGACGCCGACATCGTTGAACATCGCCTGGCCGCAGTCGGTACTGCAACCGCTGAAGTTGACCTTGAACTTGCGTGGCAACCGCTGACCCAACGGATTGCGCACGAAGTGACGGAACGTCGCTTCGGCCCATGCCGTGACGTCGAGGTGTTCGTGCGGGCACGCACCTGCGAGATGGCAGGCCATCACGTTGCGAACGGTGTCGCCGCAGGCCTCGCGACTGGTCAGGCCCACCGAGGCAAGATGGCGCATGAGCTCGGGCACCCGGGTGAGCTCGACATAATGCACCTGCACGTTCTGGCGGGTGGTGATGTGGCCCCAGCCGCGCGAGAAGTTCTCGGCAAGGAAGCCCATCATCTCCATCTGCTCGGGCGTGATGGTGCCAGCGGGCAACTTGATGCGCACCATCTGGTTGGTGCCACCCTGGCGCTGGCCGTACACCCCGTTGTTCAGGCGCATCACCCGGAACACGTCCTCGCCGATCTCGCCGGCGAGGTACTGCGTGATCGCCCGCTCGAAGCGTTCGATGTCGCGCTGCTGCTCGGCATCGAGGTCACGTGGTGCAGCAACAATCGGCGTGACGCCCACGGGCAGCCTCCAGAGTTCGACGGGTCAAAGGAACGGCCGGCGCTAAATCCGACCACTTCGATCAACAATAGACGGAATGGGCCCGTTCGCCAACGAAGCCGACGATATTCCTGCCCTGCGGGCGGCGGCCGTCAGCAGGGCCGATCAACGCCCCGGATCATGGCCGACCTCGCGCAGGGCGTCGTTGATGGCGGCGCGCAGGCGCCGCGCCATTGCCGCTGACAGGTGCGCGACCAGACCCTCGCCCGGGTGGCCGACCTCTTCGAGGGTCAGCACCACGCGAGGTTCGGCGTCGTCGTAGTCATCGCTGATGGCTACCGCCCAGGACAGCTGCGCAGCGTCGTCGGCACCGGCGGGGATGTCAGATGGGTCGAAGGGATAGTCATCAATCGAACGGCGCATCTGCCCAGCCTGCCACGGCACGTTGCGTAACGGGACAATGTCGGCCGTCCAGCGAGCCGACGACAGTGAGTTGACCGCCACGCCCACGTACCATCGGGAGCGCACCTCGCACGCACCATCTCTGGAGAACACATGCTTTCACGTCTGCTCCGCGGCTACCTCGGGAGATACCGCGGCGCCCTGATCGCAGTGGTGATCCTTCAAGCCCTGCAGGCCGCCGCCGGGTTGTACCTGCCCAGCCTGAACGCCCGCATCATCGACAAGGGCGTGGCCAGGGGCGACTCGGGCTACATCTGGTCGACGGGTGCCGTGATGGTGGTCGTCACATTGCTGCAGGTGATCTGCGCCTGCGCCGCCGTGTACTTCGGCTCACGGGCCAGCATGGGCTTCGGCCGCGACGTCCGCAGCAGCATCTTTCACCATGTCTCCAGCTTCTCGGCCCGCGAGGTCGGCCAGTTCGGCGCCCCATCGCTGATCACGCGGATCACCAACGACGTGCAGCAGGTGCAGATGTTCGTGTTGATGACCTGCACCATGTTGGTCGCAGCGCCCATCACCGCGCTCGGCGGCGTCATCATGGCCGTGCGCGAGGACGGCGGGTTGTCCTGGATCCTTGCGGCCAGCGTTCCCGTGCTGCTCATCTGCGTCAGCCTGGTCGTGACGCGGATGGTCCCCCAGTTCCGCGTGATGCAGGACCGTATCGACACGGTCAACCGCGTGCTGCGCGAGCAAATCACCGGCATGCGCGTGGTGCGCGCCTTCGTCCGTGAGCCCGTCGAGGCCAAGCGCTTCTCCGACGTCAACGCCGATGTCACCGATGCGGCGCTGCGGGCCGGTCGCCTGCAGGCGATCATGTTCCCCACGGTGGTCTTCATCCTCAACGTGTCGAGCGTGGCCGTGCTGTGGTTCGGCGCACACCGCATCAGCCAGGGCGACATGAAGATCGGAGCGCTCATTGCGTTCCTCAGCTACCTCGCCCAGATCCTGATGGCGGTCATGATGGCCACGTTCATGGCGGTCATGATCCCCCGTGCTGCCGTGTGCGCCGAGCGCATCAATGAGGTGCTCGACACCGAATCCTCGGTGGTCGTCTCGCCCACCCCGACAACCACCCTGCTCAGCCGCGGCACGCTCGAACTGCGCGACGTCGGCTTTCATTATCCGGGCGCGGCAGCGCCGGTGCTCAGCGGCATCTCGTTGTTCGCCACAGCGGGACAGACAACGGCCATCATCGGCAGCACCGGATCGGGCAAGACCACGCTGCTCAGCCTGGTGCCCCGCCTGTTTGATGCAACGGCGGGCAGTGTGCTGGTCGGTGGTGTCGACGTGCGCGAGCTCGACCCAGAGGTGTTGTGGGCACGCATCGGCCTGGTCCCACAGAAGCCGTACCTGTTCTCCGGCACGGTCGCCAGCAACCTGCGCTTCGCCGACCCCAATGCAACCGATGAGCAGCTCTGGGATGCGCTGAAGATCGCGCAGGCCGCCGATTTCGTCGCCGCAATGCCCGGCGGCCTCGATGCCCCCATCGCCCAGGGTGGGTCCAACGTGTCGGGCGGGCAACGACAACGCCTCGCCATCGCCAGGGCGCTGGTACACAAACCCGAGATCTACCTGTTCGACGACTCGTTCTCGGCGCTGGACCTGGCCACCGACGCCCGACTCCGCGCGGCACTCGCCCCGCACATCGCCGATGCCACGGTGGTGATCGTGGCCCAGCGCGTCACCACCATCAAGAACGCCGACCGGATCCTGGTGCTGGAGGATGGAGAAGCCGTGGGGCTCGGGACCCATGCCGAGTTGCTCGCCACCTGCCCCACCTACGCCGAGATCGTTGCATCGCAGATGAGCGCCGAGGAAGCGGCATGAGCGAGTCGAACACCGATCCTCAGCTCGACGGGTCCGAGCCCGACGCATCGACATCCACCGTTCCCCGTAACCCCGGCGCCGAACTGCGCAACATGGGTCCGGCTGGTCGGATGGCCACCATGGGCATGCCGGCAGAGAAGTCAAAGGACTTCAGAGGTTCCACCCGGCGCCTGCTGGGGCTCATGGGCCCCGAGCGTCGCGGCGCTGCCATGGTGCTCACGCTCGCCGTGGTCAGCGTGACCCTGTCGGTGATCGGGCCGAAGGTGCTCGGGCATGGCACCGACATCATCTTCCGCGGCCTGCGCGGCCGACCCGGAGGCATCGATTTCCCCGGTCTGCGCAATGTGCTCCTGTTTGCTCTCGCCCTGTACGTAGCGTCATCGGCGCTCTCGTATCTGCAGTCGTACATGCTGGCCGGCGTGGTGCAGCGCACCATGTTCCAGCTGCGTTCGCAGGTCGAGGACAAACTCAACCGACTCCCCCTCCGCTATGTCGATGGCCAGCCACGCGGCGACCTGTTGAGCCGCGTCACCAACGACATCGACAACATCTCCCAGAGCCTGCAGCAGTCGCTCAGCATGTTGCTCACCTCCACGCTGTCACTCACCGGCGTGGTGATCATGATGTTCATCATCTCGCCCGTGCTGGCGCTGATCGCTGTCATCACGATTCCGGCATCGATCTACGTGATTCGCTTCGTGACGAAACGATCGAAAAAACGCTTCATCGCCCAATGGGCGCACACCGGCATGTTGAACGCACAGATCGAGGAAGCCTTCACCGGCCATGCGCTGGTGAAGGTGTTCGGGCGCCAGCGCGAGGTGGAGCAACGCTTCAGCGACAAGAACGATCAGCTCTACGAAGCCAGCTTCGGCGCCCAGTTCATCGCCGGCGTGATCCAGCCAGCGATGATGTTCCTGGGCAACCTCAACTTCGTTGCAATTGCAGTCATCGGCGGCCTGCGGGTCTCGTCAGGCGCAATGAGCCTCGGCGACGTGCAGGCATTCATCCAGTACTCACGTCAGTTCACCCAGCCGCTTACGCAGCTCGCCTCGATGGCCAACGTGCTGCAGTCCGGCATCGCCTCGGCCGAGCGGGTGTTCGAGCTGCTCGACGCCCCCGAGCAGAGCCCTGAGCCGGAGTCCGCCGAGGCCCTGCCCACGACCCGTGGCCGGGTGGAGTTCGATCACGTCTCGTTCTCGTACGATTCCGCCAACCCGCTCATCACCGATCTTTCGCTGGTCGCCGAGCCGGGTCGCACGGTCGCCATCGTCGGCCCCACCGGCGCCGGCAAGACCACGCTCGTCAACCTGATCATGCGCTTCTACGAGCTCGATGGAGGCGAGATC
Organism: Actinomycetota bacterium; assembly: GCA_009726095.1. Taxonomy (GTDB): domain Bacteria; phylum Actinomycetota; class Acidimicrobiia; order Acidimicrobiales; family Ilumatobacteraceae; genus WLMZ01. Next base: position 7,649 of record WLMZ01000036.1, on the reverse strand, counting down.
CGCCTTGATGGCAACAACATCGCGGATATGTCCCGGCACGACCTGCGCGCCAATGTGGGCATGGTGCTGCAGGACACCTGGCTGTTCAGCGGCACGATCCGCGAGAACATCGCCTACGGAAAGATCGGCTGCACCGAGGAGCAGATCCTCGAAGCGGCGCGGGCCACCTACGTGGACCGCTTCGTGCACTCGCTACCCGACGGCTACGACACCCTGATCGACGACGAGGGCGGCACCGTGAGCGCCGGCGAGAAGCAGCTGCTCACCATTGCCCGGGCGTTCCTGGCCGACCCGGCGATCCTCATCCTCGACGAAGCCACCAGCTCGGTCGACACGCGAACCGAAGTGTTGATCCAGAAGGCGATGGCGGCATTGCGCTCGAAGCGCACCAGCTTCGTGATCGCGCACCGTCTGTCCACCATCCGTGATGCCGACCTGATCTTGGTGATGGATACCGGCAGCATCGTCGAGCAGGGCACACACGCCGAGCTACTGGCCAACCGCGGCGCGTACTACACGCTGTACAACGCGCAGTTCGCAGCCCCCGCCATCGAGGTCTAAGGCCTCGGCCGACTGCTCACTTACGGTTGGTGGAGCCCGGGTCGGGCACTCCCGCGGGTGTGCCCTCGTGGTATTCGATCAGCTCGATCAGGTACCCGTCGAAGTCCTTCACGAACGCGACCGTGACCGGCCAGCGATCCAACACCGCCGGCTCCATCACCGATTCGCAGCCCGCCGCGATGCACTTGGCGTACAGCGCACGGCAGTCATCGGTGTTGAGGTACAGCTTCCACATTGCCGTGCCCATGTCGATGGGGCCGGTCTGCTCGAGCTGCTGCGCCAACTGCAGACGCGAGCCACCCTCGTCGGCCTGGAGCACCGCTTCGAGCGCCGTCGGGATCTGCGTGCGGCTGCGCACCGGCAATCCGCACACGCCCTCCCAGAACGCGATCGAACGCTCGAGGTCGCTCACGTTGATACAGAACTGACCGAGGATCTGACCCATGCACTTGTCTCCTTCGTCTGAGGGTGGCCCCATGATGCCATCTCCCGGGGCACCAGTTGTCAGCCGCAGCCCACGGAGCAACGACGGGGATCGTTCATGGCGGCGATCAGCATCGTGCGACGAGCCTGCTCATCATGACCGCACCGCAGCTGCCTCTTGGCGGTGCGTCAGAGTTGGTCTATCCCCACCTGCCGCTCGGGGCCGCCGAGCACCAGCCATTTGGCAAGGATTGCGGAATGGCTTGCGTACATGCGCTTCGACCACTCCGGACCGTGCGACATCGACGTCTCGAGCACGGGATACCGAACTGCCGGCAACTAACCTCGAATTCCATGGGCAGAAACCCTGCGCGCACTCGGAGCGAAGTCATCAGCGTTGCACTCGAACTCGTCGAGCGAGATGGTCTGGAAGCCCTGACGCTACGCGGCCTCGGTGCTGCACTCGGCGTCGGCCACACCAGTGTGTACACCCACTTCAAGGACAAGCATGAACTGATCGAAGCGCTCGTTGCCCTTGCCGCTGCCGATGTCCTGTCGTCGAACGTTCCCATTGGAGCCGGACCGCGTACGCGACTACGCGACCTGGCTTCGCGGGCACGCCAGTCATTCACTCAGCACCCTCGCCTCGCACCTGCTTTGCTGCAGGCCTCGGGCGAGGTTGACTCTGCCGTCGAACTCAGCCGGGCAATCCTCGCCGAACTGAAGCGGGCAGGCCTTGGAGGCCGGCGCTTGATCGTCGCATACAGAACACTCGAGACCTATGTCATCGCCATGTCCATCTTCGACTTCGGTGGGGCGCCCCATCACCTCGCGATCCGCGTGGCACGACAGCAGTCAATCGATCCCGCCACATTCGAGTCTGTTACGACCGAGGCAGCTGTCGAAGCGTTGAACGAAGAGGCGTACGTGGCAGGGTTCGAATTGCTTTTGGACGGCTTCGACATCCACGACAACTAATGCCAGTCTCTGCAGAGTCTGCGGAGCGAGGCGTCGGGCTCACCTCACAGGGTCGTTGACTCGCTCGAGAACGACTCCGCTCGAAAGACCTTGAAACGTCATGCGGCGCGGAGCATCAAGAGTCCGCCCCATTCACGCACTGGCGACTAGTTGATCCGCGGCTGCGGAGGCTTCGACGGTTTCTTCACGATGAGTGCCGAATTGAGGTACTCGAACACGTAGTTGGCTGCCGTAGCACCGGCACACGTGATGACGAACTTCGCTCCGACACGGGCCGACGATGTGTAGGCCGAGTCACAGACCGGCCCTGCCGTCAAGACCGAGACGGTGTCGCCAACCTTGAATCCTCGAACGGTGTACGGGTAAGGAGACGGCTCTGCCGACCCGGCACTGAGAAGAAGATCCTGCGCCTTCACCGTCAGCTTCGCCGGAGTGATCGTCAGACCATTGACGAGAAGCGAGTAGTCGAACCGCTTGTCTCCCGCGTTGCCACCTGTGCAGGTGATTCCCCGCGGCGTGTCCAGCACACCCATTCCCTGCACATAGTCCGTCGTGCAAGTTGGAGCCACGACGCCGGGAAGTTGCCGCGGTTTCAGTTTCACCCAGCCGGCCGGGATTCCGGTCTCGTCAGGCGACGGCCCCGATCCACTACTCAGGTTTTGGGGGGACTTCGGCACACAAAAGTTCACCGTCGGGTTGTAACGCCTCTCGCCGTAGGTCACGGACGTCTTGTCAAGGCACACAAAGAGCGGCTTCGCGAGACTGTAGCGAACGATCACCGCACCCTGATAGCCGCTCCCTGTCACCGAGGGGCGGTCCAACACGACCGTCGCTCGGACCGTCGGCGCGCCGCTCACGCCACTGACGATGAACGTCGAGAATCCACCACCGCCACCGCCACCGAATGTGGTGGCATTGGTTCCTCGGTTCGACGCGGGGGTCGCGCCATTTCCGCCACCATCGGAACCCAGCGTCCCGCCTGTGCTCGGGTAGCTGCTCGCTCCCCCTCCACCACCACCGAAGCGACGAGTACCGCCGCTGAACAAACTGCTACTTGCGCCGGTGAGACTCCCGATCACTACTCCGGCGCCACCTGCACTGGAACCACACGTGATATCGGTGAAGTCACCCGTGTATTGGCCAGACGAACCTGGAGCGCTGCAACTCGGCGATACACCGGCACCGCCAGCTCCGGCCCCTCCACCACCAGCAGAGGCATACATCTCATCCGGAGCGACTCCCGGCGTGCTGATCCATGAAAACAGCGAACCGGCACCGCCACTACCCGCGTTGCCAGAAGCGCCACCGCGACCGCCTGATGCGGGAATATCGGCCACCGGGGTGACGCCCAAAAGGCCTGCAGGGATGAACTCGTTGCCGACTTCTCCGAGCTGACCACCTCGGGCGGTACACGACGAACCGCCAAAGACGGTGTCGCCTGCCTCGGTCGGGAACAACACCGCGGGCCATGTACCCCCGGCACCGATTTGTACCGAGATAGAAGAAGCAGTCGAGATGCTCCGGCACAGCACGACCTCACCACCACCGCCACCACCGCCGGCACCGAGACCGGTCGCGTTCGTCGCGCCGGCCCCGCCACCACCGACGACGACGGCATCCACAGAGGCGATATTGGCCGGGGGGACGAAGATGCAGTCACCAGTGATCATCATCTCCACCACACCATTGGTCGTGGTGGTCGATGCCGTACCACTGCCCGCTCCGCACACAGGCAACGTGCCAGCCAGATAGCGAACGATCACCACACCGTTGCGGCCACTCAGGCCGTTCGCCAAATCAGCCGAGCCGATACCGCCACCGCCGCCGGCACCGAAACTGGCTGCCGCGGCAGCATCACAAACCGTCGAGTTCGGCGCAAGGACATCGGCCGCGCCACCGTTGTAGATACCGCTTTCCAGTTCGATCGCCGAACCACGACCTGAGCCAGCATCATTGCTGAGAGCGTTCAGCGTGCGCGACGAGCCGCACGACCCGCTGTAGGTGTCGTCATTGAGCACCAGGCTCGCGCCGCCGCCGCCGCCGGGTGCCAGTCCGAATGCTGACACTTGCGATGGGCGTCCGTCATCGGAAGGAAACGTGGAAGGGAGGTCTTCGATCCAGCCGGGTGATGCGAACAGGCTCTGCGGGTCGACTGGCACCAATCCGAGTCCACCGGCTCCGGAGAACTGAGTCGAGATCGTGCCGACCAGTGCCCCGTCGAGTCCAGACGATCCAGCGCCACCAGCACCGGCACCGCCACCACCAGCGGAGAAATACCGCTTGGTGTCCCACGCCGCACCGAGCGCGCCCTCACCACCCCCAGCCGCGCCATGGCCGGTGATGTCCAGGCCACTACGCACTCCGGCGGTTGCGCCTCCTGCGCCCGTGACATACGCGGTTCCATCGAATCCGCCGCCCGTTCCGCCACCGCCACCAGTCACGGTGACACCGGTGCCGAACGATGACAATTCACCGCTACCTCCGCTGATGCCGCGACCGCTGCTGCTTCCGGCACCACCGCCACCAGCATTTCCCACGCTCACCGGATAGGCCGTCCCAGCGGTCACGAAGAGACCGCGTTGAATGGCCACAGAGCCACCCGCACCGCCACCACCAGCGATCACTGCCCCTTCAGCATCGGTACCACCACCACCGCCGCCGCCACCACCACCCACGACGACGACGTCGACCTCGGTGACTCCTGTGGGAGCGACGAATGACGACAAGCCGCCCTCGGAGTACACGCTCTGGCAGATCGGATAGCCGGTCTCAGCGTCCGTGCCGACAACAGTCGTACCTCCAGCGCGCGGACACAGGCGCTCGTTCCCGGTGTATCCGGTGAATTCAAAAGCACCTGCATCACAGTCGGCACCCCTCGTTACCCCGCTCTGGTCGACACTCAGCGTCGACACAGCGCAGTCACCAGCGTCGACAGCCGGGTTTCCAGCGACGAGAGCAAGTGTCTTCGTCGATGCACCATTGTGGTAGGTGAACAGACCGAAGGTTAGTGAAGTACTGGCTGTACCTCCCGCTGGCAGACACGTGTTCTCATCGCTCACACTGGCATTGACGGTCAGCGCGCTACCAAGACAGGCAAGGCTGGATGCACCAGAAATGTTCCGGGCGAACAGGCTGCTGTCGATCGTGAGTCTGCCACTCGATCGCATCAACACGGCTTCGCCATCGGTGCTGTTGTCTACTGCTGTGACGTAGGCGACGGACACCGAGCCTTGGGCATCGAGGACCGGCGCGTCAGAGGCCACGTTCGCGTAAAAAGTCGAGTTGATGATTGAAAGATCACCAGAAGGATTACCGGTCGAGGTCGACGAGACGGTCCCCGCCCCGCTACCGATGAGCACGTTCGACTCGAACGTCGAACTGTCCACGACAAGTCGTCCGCTGACTCGCAGAGCCGATCCGTCGGACCCAGTGGAGTTGCCGCGGAAGGTGGTCGACGTGACCGACGTCGTTCCTTCGGAAGCGACTGCACCACCATGAACTGCCGCGCCGTTGTCGACGAAGGTCGAGTTCGTCACCGTCAGCGGCCCCGTCGAATAGACGGCGCCTCCGCTCGTCGGTCCAATCCCTGGCCAACCGTTGAAAGTGAATTTCGACGAGTCGATCGTCAGTGTCGCAGACGAAGACTCGGAGAACACTGCCCCACCGAGGGTCTCCCTACCATCATGAGTGACGTTGTTCGAGAAGGTCGACCCCGTGATCGTGCTCGTACCGGATCCCGACAAGTACACGGCACCGCCGAACGTTGAATACCCGTTGGAAGTGAAGGTGCTGTCAGTGATCGTCACGCTTCCAGCAGACACAGCACCGCCCTCGACCGCAGAGGTCCCGTCATGACAGTTGACGTTCTTGTCGAAGATGACATCGTGGGCCGTCACCGTCAAGGCGCGCACCGCTGCACCACCGGTGCTGGCGGCAGGCTCACCACAGTCGATGAAGCCGTTGCTCAGGGTGAGGTTCCGCAAGGTAACGGCCATCCCAGGAGCGGCAACGATCTGATGTCCGGCGGAGTTCTCAGGGTTGCCGTTGCCCTCACCGTCGATCCGCACGTCGAATTCAGATGCACCTTCCCCGACAAAGGTGAGAGCGTCGACATCGACCTCGATCGTGGGCTCGCGATACACGCCGGGACAGATGTGGATGACATCGGCGGCCTCGGCCGCGCCCACTGCGGCACTGATCGATGCATAGGCCGCGCAGGTCTGATCAGTCCCTCCTTCAATCCACGCGCCGGTGGTCACCGGTGTCACCGGAGTCGACTCCACGTACTCGTAACGGACAATCACGACGCCGTTGGCTCCATCGCCCGCAGCACCGTCACCAGCGCCGCCGCCACCACCACCACCGGTATTCAGTTTCGGAGAGTTCGCTTCGGTCGAGGCCGACGTGTCGCCAGCACATGAGGGCGCGCCGCCACTGTCGACACAAGAGGTGCCGTTTCCGCCGCCATCCGTACCGAGGCCACCGCGAGCACTTGCCGCGGTGACGACCGAGCCGCCGCCGCCACCGCCACCGACACGGCTATCAAGATCGGCGAACCACGTCGCCGACAGCGATGCACCCACTCCACCGGCACCACCGCTGGACGGCCCATCACCGCCGACGCCGCCATGACCGCCGCCACCACCACCGGCGACGCTGACACCAGAAGTGATCGTGCCACCGCCGCCGGCAACGCCCGATCCGGACGCGCCACCGGCGCCGTCGACGCTCTCTCCATCGGCGGAGAGACCGCCCAGTCCACCCTCCGATGAGCAGGAGTCTGCAGGGTCAGTCCTTTCGATCGCCGACCACGTGCCGTCGCCGCCAGGACCGCTGACATTTGCATCGACGCGAAGACCGGCAGCTGGGCCACCGGAGCCAACCGTCACGGTCCACACGTCACCCAGCGACACCGTCTCCGTGCACCGCTTCACTTCACCACCACCGCCACCACCACCGGCGCCGTAGAGCGGGGAGATCGAACCAGCGAGGCCCCCGCCTCCGCCACCTCCGCCGCCCACCACGAGGAACTGCATGTCCGTGATGTCGCTCGGCACAGTCAACGAACCGTCAGTGGTGAATCGCCGTTCGCACAGAGTCATCGCGTTCGCCAGCACCGCATCGAATCCCACCGCACAGGTATAGACGGGCCCGGTGTACTCGATCGTTCCGGAACCTTGAAGATCGCCCTCGGAGTAGACGATGGCCAACCAGGTGCCAATGGTGGGCAGCACGGGCATCTGAAAGGTGCCCGTGCGGTTCTCGACGCCAGCAAGAGCCACGTACTTCGTGTTGGCGCCGTTCGACAGCAAAAGGTACGACGCTGTCAACGAGGGCTCGACACCGCTCGGGTCCATCGTGATCGTCACCTCGTCGCCGCCACCCGCTGACGCTGGAGAGAAGGACGCAATGCAATTCGCCGGCACCGGGGCTTGGCAATCACCGGTCGCGGGACCTACCTCTGCAGTTGCCTCGGGTAGGGCGCCAACTGCAGTGAAGGTGACCGCCGGCGCAAGCACCACCAGTACCGCAATTGTGAACACGCTTCTCAACGAACGTGGTCGAATACTCATCTTTGCCATCACGGAATCCCTTCGATTCGCCATGTCCGTCAACCCTGCATTCCTTCGAAATGGTCCGGCGCTCAACGCCGGGCCCCTGCGACTACCGGGCTGGGGCAGAGGGAT
>WLMZ01000035.1 GCA_009726095.1 Actinomycetota bacterium | reverse complement strand
CCACCGATGCACTGCGGTCGCTCGTCGTGCTCACACCGGGGAGCCGCTGATGACCGCACCCGGCGCCGACCGCGAGGGGCGGCTCATCTCGACCATGCTCGATGTCATGTTGGCCGGGCTGTGCGATCCACCCCGGTTCCGGCGCGGTCGCGATTACGCCCGACAGGGTGCCGTCCTCGATCTGGTCGTCACCCCGGGCCGAGCCACTGCGCAGGTCCAGGGCAGCCGGGCCAAGCCGTACACGGTGACCATCCGAGCCACGCAGCAAGACGCCGGCGACCGACTCGCCACGCTGGTGCCCGGCCGCGACGAGGTGAACTTCGATTGTGACTGCCCTGATTGGGACTCTCCGTGCAAGCACGGCGTCGCCGCGATGGTGTTCCTCTCCGAACGCATCGCCTACGACCCCTCCCTGTTGGCCACGTGGCGTGACGCCGATCAGAGCCCGGTGGGCGCCCGGGCCAGGGTGGGCTCACGCTCCAGTGCCACACCGCCCGATCCCCAGGCACCACAACATCATCTCGACGCCAACGAACGTGACGCGCTCGACGCATTCCTGGGTACGCACATCACCTTCCGGGCGCCGCCGTTCGCCGCCATGGAACCACCGTCCACCACGTGGGACGAACCGTGGTCGTTCATGCTCAACGACGCCCTCACCGTGCTGTCACGCCATCTGCGCTGACCCGATCGGATTCAGGGCCGATTCGGGGCCGCTTCAGCCCATCGGGTGCTGGCGCTGCCCGAACACGGCAACCGCCTGGTGTAGCGGCACGAGATCGCGTCGCGGGGCCCTCCGTTCGGCCTCGGCGACGGCGCTGCTGGCGAGGTGACGCAGTTCGGTGTTTTCTTCGCGGAGGCGGGCGAGCTCGGCTTCGAGCGCCATCACCCGACGGATGCCCTCCAGGTTCATGCCCTCGCCGGCCAATTCCTGGATACGGCGCAAGCGGTCGATGTCGACGTCGCTGTAGCGGCGGTTGCCGCCCTGCGAACGGGCGGGTTGCACCAGACCACGGCGCTCGTAGATGCGCAGGGTCTGTGGATGCATACCGGCCAGTTCGGCCGCGACAGAGATCACATAGACAGCGTGGGTTCTGCTGCGCATGCTCATGCCTCCCGAGGGCTCTGGAACAGGTGGCTCCGCGGTGAGACCGTAGTCGCTGCGGCGAGTGCCTCGATTGCTTCGCGCTGCTCGTCGGTCAGAGAGTGCGGCACCTGCACATCGACGGTGACGATGAGGTCGCCAGTGTGCTTGGCAGTTTCGATGCCCTTGCCCTTCACCCGGTGACGACTCCCGGTCTGCGTACCGTGCTTGATTCGCAGCGTGACACGCTGGCCATCGAGCGTCGGCACCTCGATCTCGCCACCGAGCGCGGCCTCGGCAAAGGTGATGGGCACGTGGATGGTGAGGTTGACACCATCGCGCCCGAACAGCGCGTGCGGATGGACGTGGCACTCGACCAGCAGATCGCCCGCAGGACCACCGTTGCGGCCGGGGCCACCACGGCCCTTGAGCCGGATACGTTGACCGTCGGCAACACCAGCGGGCAGTCGCACGTTGACCTCGCGGGGGCGTCGCTCGACACCCCCACCGCGACAGGTGGAGCACGGCGAGTCGATGACCACGCCACGGCCCTGGCACACCCGGCACGGCGTGCTGAACGAGAAGAAGCCCTGATTGTCGTCGACCACGCCACGACCGCCACACTGCGAACACGTACGCGGCGAGGTGCCGGGCCTGGCGCCCGAACCGTTGCAGGTGCTGCACTGTGCGTCGCTGGTGAGGTGCAGCGCTGTGGTGAGCCCATGCGCCGCATCGGCGAACTCGAGCGTGAGCGACGCCTCGAGGTCGTCGCCGCGTTGGGGCCCCGCACCGGCCGACGCACCGCGACCGCGTCCCCCGCGACCGAACATGCCGCCGAGCAGATCGCCAAGACCCTCGGAACCGACATTGAAGTTGAAGCCCCCGGGTTGACCGCCGCCGCCGCCGCCGCCGCCAAAACCGCCCGGGCCGAATCCGCCCGCTGCGCCAAGGCGACGAACCTCGTCGTACTCCTTGCGCTTGGCGTCGTCGCCGACCACGTCGTAGGCCGCCGAGACATCCTTGAAGCGGTTCTCGGCGGCATCGTTGCCGGGGTTGGCGTCGGGATGACTCTCGCGCGCCAGCTTGCGATAGGCCTTGGTGATCTCCTTCGCCGTGGCCGTATCGGACACCCCGAGGATCTTGTAGTAGTCCTTCTCGTACCACTCGCGCTGAGCCGTCATGGTGACGTCACCCTCGGACTTTGACCATGGCGGGTCGCAGGACCCTGCCCTTCCAGTGATAGCCGGTCCTCAGCACCTCGCTGACCACCGGCTCTGCCGCGGCATCATCGGCCGGCTCGTGCAGCACGGCATCTGCGAGGGTTGGATCGAACGGCTTCTCAGCCAGGTCCATGGCCTCGAGGCCCTGCTTGTGGAGCACACCCATGAGCTGCGACCAGATCGGCTCGACACCTTCGACACCGTGTGCGAACGCAGCCTCGCAGGCGTCGAGCACCGCCAACAACGACTCGGCCAGCTTGCCGGTGGCGCGATCGATGTCGTCGGACTGCTGGGTGGAGACGCGCTTGCGATAGTTCTCGAAGTCGGCCTGCAGACGCAGCGCAATGTCCTTGAACTGGTCGCGCTCGGCGGTGAGCATCTCGAGCTCGGTGGGCAGCAGCTCGGCCATGTCGATCTCGGCAGCGATCTCGCCGGCGATCTCGTCGGCCAGGGCGTCCATCGACGCACCCATGGGCGCGGTTGCGTCATCCGGTGTGTCACCGGATGACGGGTTCCGCATCCCATCGGGCATCCCATCGGGCATTGCTGTCTCCGAGCTCACTTGTCGTCGACGATTTCGGCGTCGATGATTTCTTCATCGTTGGCCGCGTCGCCGGGTGCGCCCTGCCCGCTGGCGGACGTGCCGGCTGCGCCGGCGTCGCGTGAGGCGGCCTCGTACAGCTTCTGGCCGAACGCCTGCAGCGCATCGGTGAGCGACGTGGTCGCTTCCTTGATGGCACCGGTGTCGTTGCCGGTGAGCGCTGTCTTGAGCCCGGCCAGCGGTGTCTCCACCGAGGCCTTGTCATCGGCACCCACGGTGTCGCCCTGATCGCGCAGCATCTTCTCTGCCTGGTACACCGCAGCATCGGCGTTGTTGCGGATCTCGGCCTCGTCGCGGCGCTGACGGTCCTCTTCGGCGTGGGCTTCGGCATCGCGCACCATCTGCTCGATGTCGTCCTTGTTCAGGGTGCTCTGACCGCTGATGGTCATCGACTGCTCTTTGCTGGTGGCCCGGTCCTTGGCCGACACGTGCACGATGCCGTTGGCATCGATGTCGAACGTGACCTCGATCTGGGGGATGCCTCGCGGCGCCGGCGGCAGGTCGACGAGCTGGAACTTGCCCAGGGTCTTGTTGTAGCCCGCCATCTCGCGCTCGCCCTGCAGCACATGGATCTCCACGCTGGGCTGCATGTCCTCGGCCGTGGTGAAGACCTCGGTGCGCCGGGTGGGGATGGTGGTGTTGCGCTCGATGAGCTTGGTCATCACGCCGCCCTTGGTCTCGATGCCCAGGCTGAGCGGGGTGACGTCGAGCAGGAGCACGTCTTTCACATCGCCCTTCAGCACGCCCGCCTGCACGGCGGCGCCCACGGCGACGACCTCGTCGGGGTTGACGCTCTTGTTGGGTTCCTTGCCGGTGAGGCTGACGACGAGGTCATTGACAGCAGGCATACGGGTGGAGCCACCAACCAAGATGACATGGTGCAGTTGGCCCTTGCTGACGCCGGCGTCCTTGAGCGCCTGCTCGAACGGGATGCGACAACGCTCGATGAGGTCTGCGGTCATCTCCTGGAACTTGGACCGGCTGAGGGATTCGTCGAGATGCAACGGCCCATCGGCCGTGGCGGTGATGAAGGGCAGGTTGATCTGTGTCTGCTGCACCTGGCTGAGCTCGATCTTGGCCTTCTCGGCCGCTTCCTTGAGGCGCTGGGTGGCCATACGGTCGTTGGCCAGGTCGACACCGTGCGCTGCCTTGAACTGCTGCACGAGCCAGTCGATGATGCGCTGGTCCCAATCGTCGCCACCGAGCTTGGTGTCACCATGGGTGCTCTTGACCTCGAACACGCCGTCGCCGATCTCGAGCACGCTCACGTCGAAGGTTCCGCCACCAAGGTCGAACACCAAGATGGTCTCGTCCTCGGTGCCCTTGTCGAGGCCGTATGCGAGTGCGGCGGCGGTGGGCTCGTTGATGATGCGCAACACCTCGAGGCCGGCGATCTGGCCGGCTTCCTTGGTGGCGGTGCGCTGGGCATCGTCGAAGTAGGCGGGCACGGTGATGACGGCCTGGGTCACCACGTCGCCGCAGTACGCCTCGGCATCGCGCTTGAGCTTCATGAGCGTGCGGGCGCTGATCTCTTGCGCCGTGTAGCGCTTGCCGTCGATGTCGTCGCTCTTCCACGCCGTGCCCATCTGGCGCTTGATGCTGCGGAACGTACGGTCGGGGTTGGTGATGGCCTGGCGCTTGGCCACCTCGCCGACGAGCACCTCGCCGGCCTTGCTGAACGCCACCACGCTGGGCGTGGTGCGGGCACCTTCAGCGTTGGGGATGACCACCGGGTCACCCGCCTCGAGGAAGGCAACGACGCTGTTGGTGGTTCCGAGGTCGATTCCGACTGCCTTGGCCATGATGTGTACTCCGTGTTTGGGTTGTCGTTACCGGTGACGTGCCGGGCGATGTTGAGCGGGCTATGCGCAACTTTACCGGCGGCCGACCGCCAGTCTCAACCCATCAGTCAGAAAACTTGAGTCACATCCACTCAGGTTTTTCGCCCCGCGCATACCCGGCCAGGCGAGCCACTGCGACCGGGTCGTTGATGTCGACCACATCGAACAGCGCGGCATGACCGGCGGCACGCAGGGCCATGTCACCCTCGGTGCCGGCGCGGGGCATCGCCGGGGTCAGCACCACGAGTGGCCCGTCGATGTGGGCGTGCACCGCAGCGGCGCGCCCGAGCGAGCGCCACACGGCGTCGGTCTTCAGCAAACCCGCCCGGTGGCTGGTGGCGCCACCGGCAACGTCGAAGTACCAGGGCCGGCCGGTGCTGTCGGCGGCCGACATGCTCAGCACCACACCCGTGCGTCGAACCCGGTGGCCACTTTTCACCTGGGTGAAGCCGGCGGCGATCAGCGCCTCCTCGGCGAGTTTCGACGCGCCCGCTCCCGATCCCGGCGCTGCGGGACGCGCCTCGGACTCGGTGGCCACCCGCTCGCGGGCGATCGCGACGTAAGCCGGGTCGAGGTCGTAGCCCACGTAACGCCGGCCGAGTCGCCGCGCAGCCACCAGCGTGCTACCGCTACCCATGAACGGATCGAGCACGAGATCGTCGCGATAGGTGAACAGGCTGATGACCTTCTCGGGAAGCTCCACGGGAAACGGGGCCGGGTGATTGACCCGTTTGGCGCTCTCGGTGGGAATGTCCCACAGATCAAGGGTGAGTTCCATGAACTCATCAGCGGCAAGATCGCTCTGCCACGCCAGACCCTGTTCGTGACGCTGCTTGGCGCTGCGCGCCCGATCGAAGCGGCCCTTACTGGCGACGATGACGCGCTCGGTGACATCGCGCAGCACCGGGTTGGCCGGACTGCGGAACGATCCCCACGCGCACGAACCCGTGGCGCCCTCGGCCTTGCGCCAGATGATCTCGCCGCGCAACAGCAGCCCGAGTCGATCCTGCAGGATGTGGATCACGTCGGCCGACAGGCTGCGGTACGGCTTGCGGCCAAGGTTGGCGACGTTGACCGCAATGCGTCCGCCCGGCTCGAGGACGCGCACGCATTCGGCAAAGACATCGTGCAGGAGTTCGAGGTATTCGATGTACGAGGCGGGGATGCCCTCGCGATCCAGTTCCTCCTCGTACGCCTTGCCGGCAAAGTAGGGAGGCGACGTGACGACCAGTGCGACCGATCCATCGGCAACGCTGCCCATCTGTCGCGAGTCGCCACACACGAACGGTTCGCTGATCGGCACGGGTACAGCCACCGTGTCGTCGGCAGACACCACCGGGGCCGTGAAACGCTGGTAGAAGCCGGTCGCGTCGTGGCTCTCGCGTCGGCTCACACCGAAGTTCGACGTAGTGGTGCGGCGCTTCTCTTCCATGGTCAACGCGCACGCTACAAGAGCCCGCGCGTCTCAGGTGGATTGCGCGCGAATCTGCTCCTCGGGCGGGCGGATGTTGCGGAACATCCCCAGCAGTAACAGGTCGTACGTGGCCTTGAGGCACCCCGCGATGATCAGCGGCCATCCGAACGTGCTGTGGTCGAGCATCCACCCGGCGGCGAGCGGGGGCAGGGCCGACGCCAGGCTACGCGGCACGTTGGTGACGCTGGCCGCCGCGGCGCGCTCGGCAGGCAGGACCACTGCCATCACGTACGACGTGCGGGCGGGCACGTCCATTGCCGACAGCAGGCTGCGCGCAACGAGGCAGGCCACCGCCAGGCCGAGATTCGGCACCAACGCTGCGCTGATCAGGAACAACTGGGCAGGGAGGTGCGTGAACACCATCGTGCGGATGAGACCGATGCGGCGAGCAATGCGTGCCGACACGAACGCAGAGAAGGCCGAGCACACGCCGGTCCAGAACAGCAGCGCGCCAGCCACGGTCACCGAGAGGTCGAAGCGCTCGTAGAGCCAGAGCGCCAGCAGCGACTGCACGACGAATCCCCCGCCGAGTGCGTCGATGCTGAACACGATCGCAAGCTTGTAGACCATGCGCCGCGATGGCCCGAGCGGTTCGGGACGATGCAGACCCACCAGCTCGATCGCCGGCGACAGCGCTGAGTACACGTAGAACGTGGCGATGCCCGCGACCGCGTAGACGGCAAAGACCCCGCGCAGCGCCGTTGCCCGATCGAGCGACGAGTGGTGCACGATCCAGTCGGGCAGCCCCGCCGCCAACGAGCCGAGGGCACCGCAGAAGCTGCCGATGAACGCATAGCGGGCGAACATCGCCGTGCGCTCGGTGTCGGGCACCGTGGCGGGCAACAGCGATTGTTCTATTGGCAAGAACACGCTGACGTCGCCGCTCGAGGGGTTCATCGTGCCGAGCGTGCCGACGAGCACCAGCACCAAGAACACCGTGGTGGTGGCAAAGGTGAGCCCCGTGACGAACATCAGACCCGACCCACACAGCAGGATCACGCGGCGAGTGAAGCGGTGACCGTAGAGCCCCGTGAGCAACGTGAGCGCTGCCGATCCGAGCAGCATCATCGTCACGACCACACCGACCCGGAAGTTGCTGTACCCGAGCAACTTCAGATATGCACCGAGCACCACTGAGACGGTGCCGTCGACGAAACCGCGGATGCCACGTGTGGCGGTGAGCCGGATGCCGTCCGTGCTCTGGACGCGCTTGGCGGCCATCAGCTCGTTGTCGGTGTCGTTGTCGGTGTCGTCGTCGAGATCGAGGTCGCGTCAGCGGCCGCCGTGACCTCACGTTGCACGGTGCCCGCTCGGGGATGAACAGCGACGGCAACGATGCCCGCAACGTCGCCCGCGCGCACGAGCCAGCGAGCCAACACCCGATCCGGTGTGCCGTCGTTGTGCGATCCACCGTCGATGCGATGGCCGCTCCGACCGGCGAGCTGACCCAACTGCTGTCGGTTGACGCCCCCGATGATCTCGGCGCCAACGGGCAGGGTGAGTTCGGCGGTAAGCGCCAGCACCAGGTTCTGCTGCGCAGCGCGGGTACTGATGTGGGTGGGGAGCCAGCCCGTGTTGGCGATGCCGACGTCCACCTGCCACACACCTGCGCCGACCGGGGTGGCGGTGGCCACCAGGATCTCGAGGTGCGGCGCAGCAAGGGCCTGGAACACGGCGAACTCGGCATGCGGACGGATCTCCTCCACCAGCAACTCGGGTGGGGGGTTGACGAAGACCCGGAACCAGTCGAGGCCACCGATCTCCACTGCACCCAACTGCGGGTGATCGAACGGCTTCCACGGCAGGTAGTACGGACCGTGCTGATCGCACCAGCGCGCGATGGCGAGTTCTTCCTCGGCCGATGGCCCGGTGTACCAGATGTCAGTCCTGGCCCGTTTGCCCGTAGCGGCGTGGATCAGGTCCCAGAACTCGGTGGTCCACCCGAACAGACCGAGGTGCTCATATGCCCAGTCGTCGGCCGCTCCGCTCATCGGGCTGGACTTGTCCCAGGTGAAGTCCTCGTACACCGAGTGCACCGGGTACGAGGTCAGAGCCGTGCCGCGCGCTCCCAGTTCATTCCAGGTCCACACGTCGAATGGTGCCAGCTTGGAGTCGCTCTCGGTGCTGGACGGCCGCAGCAGCACGCCACCACTGGTGTGGTAGGCGTTGTACCCGCAGATGTTGGGTCGGGCCACGATGGCACGTACCAGAGCGTCGATCTCTGGCTCGCTCAACGGGTGATCTCCCGACGTGCGTACGGCGCGCGCCCACCCTGCGGGGAAGTTGCGGTTCATGTCGAGCGATTCGGGGTTGTTTGGTTGGGGCACGGTGAAACCGTCATAGGAATCGATGGTGCCCTCGGCCAACAGCCGGTAGCGGTTCACGCCGGTCGGCACGATGCCATCGACCGGAACGGGCACCATCACGCGCGCGTCGTCGGCGTGGGGCATCCATGCGCCGTGGGGATCGACGATACGCATGGTCAGCAACCGCCCGTCGCCGTCGATGTCGTGCTCGACGAGGCCCGGCCACTGATGACGATCGCGCCACGGCCAGGGCCGCATGCTGCTGCGCCGGTAGGTGGGCGAATCGGCCAGCGCTGCCTCGACGCCATCGGGGTTCACACGCGGCACCACGTAGAACGTGCAGGTGCGCAGGGCCTGCAACGTGGTGGTGTCGTTGCGTTCGGCCGCCGTGGAGAGGACGTGCAGCAGGTGCAGCGCTGCCGCGCCACCGGTGACCTCGACGGAATGGATGTTGGCGTCCACCCAGTAGGCCGGCTTGGTGTGATGCGCGCCGGTGGACGTATCGGTGACCGTGACCAGCCACAGCGGCCGACCCTCGAACGACGTGCCGTACTGCTCGAGCGAGACGAGGTTCGGATACGTGGCTGCCAAATCGTGCAGCGCAGCGGTGAGTTCGTCGAAGCGGACGAAGCGATCGAAAGCAAGGACCATGCTGCGACGTTAGCTGTTGCTCCCCGGGAGGCTCCCCGGGGATACCATTCACCCATGACCGGCTCGCTTGTGATGCTTCGCCATGGGCAAAGCGAATGGAACCAACTCAACCTGTTCACCGGGTGGCACGACGTCGACCTCACCGAGAAGGGTCGGGCCGAGGCCACGGCTGCCGGAACGTTGATGGCCAGTGAAGGGCTCACCTTCGATGTCTCGCACACCTCGCTGCAGACCCGCGCCGTGCTCACCCACCACCTGGCGCTCGAGGCAATGGGCATGGTGTGGCTGCCGGTCCAGCGCAACTGGCGGCTCAACGAACGGCACTACGGCGCCCTGCAGGGACTCAACAAGTTGGCCACGACCGACATGCACGGCGAAGCGCAGACCAAGCTCTGGCGTCGAAGCTACGACGTGCCACCCCCAGCGGTCGATCTCTCCAGCCCCGAGCATCCCGTCAACGATCCGCGCTATCGCCTGCTGCCCCCCGATGTGCTGCCCGCCACCGAATGCCTGCAGGACGTGGTCGCGCGCGTGCTTCCCTACTGGTACGACACCATCGTTGCGCAACTGCGCGCGGGCCTCGACGTGCTCGTGACCGCACACGGCAACTCACTGCGCGCCCTGGTGATGCACCTCGAGGACATCTCCCGCGACGACATCGCCGAGCTGAACATCCCCACCGGTGCCCCACGGCGGTACACCTTCGACCACAACCTTCGTGTCGCCAGCGCCGCCTATCTGGGCGACATCGAGGCAATTGCGGCAGCCGCAGCGGCGGTCGCCCGTCAGGCGAGTGCATGACGCGACCGCCATGGTCAACACCGCCATGGTCAACACCGTCAGGGTGAACCACGTATAGTCGAACTCATGGCGAGCAAAAAGGCATCACTCGAGCACCTCCGCAACGTTGCGTTGTTCTCCTCGTGCTCCACCAAGGACCTCCAGAGGATCGCGAAGGCCGGTGACGAACTGATGATGCCGGCCGGCAGCATGATCGTCGACCAGGGCCAGACCGGCCGGGAGGCGTTCATCGTGCTGGAAGGCACGGTGACGGTGAAGCGCAACGGCAAAAAGGTCGCCACGCTCGGCGCCGGCACCGTGGTGGGCGAGCTGTCGCTGCTGGACCACGGCCCACGCACTGCAACCGTCACGTGCGAGACCGACTGCAACCTGATGCTCATCACACAGCGCCACTTCCTCGCCATTGTCGACGATGTACCGGCACTGGCACACAAGCTGCTGGCCTCATTGGCCGGGCGCATCCGCGAGCTCGACCGCCAGTCCTACGGCTGACCAGTCCTACGGCTGACCAGTCCTACGGCTGACCAGTACGGCGCGCGAGCGCCGACCGCAGCAACACCATCAGGGCACCCACGGTGATGGCGATGCGCAGCAACACGACCCCGCGTCCAACACTGACCGCTGACGCGTGTACCCGTGCCCGGGCCGCACGCAGTTCGTCCGGCACGGCCTGCAGACGCGTCACGACCTCAGCGAATGCCGGCGCGGCGGCGACCAGGTTGGCCTGCGTCTCGTTCATGCCGCCCTGGACCTCCTGAAGCGACGCCTCCGCCTGACCGAGGCTGGTGACCAGGTCGGCGAGGCGTGCCGGAGCATCGGTGCCCAGCTGTGCGCCGAGCGGCGCCAGTGTGTCCAACAATGCGCGCACATCTCTGGAGACAGCAACGGTGTGGTCCATGGCCTCGGCCGCCGAACCCATGCCGTTGCCCAACGTGGTCATGGCCTGTTGCACCTGCACGCCAAGCGTTGCGGTTGCATCTGCCAGCCCCACTGCATGGTCCAGCGCTGTTTCCGTGGCCCGCAGCCCGGCGGATGATGAGCCACCGAGTTCGCCCACACCGATCCAGGCGACCACGGCTGTGACCGCCACGAACGCCATCATCACGCGGGTGAGCCATGTGGTCGTCTGCGAGTGCACACGTTCATTGTGCCCGAATCGCGCCGTCAACATGGGCGCGCGGCGTGCGGCCAACTAGGGTTCCTTCGTCATGAGCACGCACGCGTCCTCCCCAGCGCCGGATTCAACACCGAAGCGCTTCAAACCACACCAACTCGTCCTCGCGATGGGCATCTTCATGGGTGTCTTCACCGTGGTATCGGGCATCATCCCGCTGATCACCAAGTGGCACAGCGACAAAGCGGTGACCCGCGAGCCGTTCGGGGGTATCCCCGGACCAATCCAGATCGCGTTCTACACCGTCGTGCCGGCGCTGCTGGTGTGGGGTGCGTTTGCCTTCGCCGATCGTGTCAAGAACTGGGAGCGCGGCGGACCAGATCGTCGGCGCACCACCACGAAGAACGCCAAGCGGCGCCTGGCCGATTTCCGGGCCGGCGTGTACATGCGCACACTGTTGCGCGACTCTGCGGCCGGACTCATGCACAGCATGATCTACTTCGGTTTCCTCGGCCTGCTCGGCGTCACCACCGTGCTCGAGGTGGATCACCAGCTGCCCCCGAAGTTCAAGTTCCTGCACGGCCACGTCTACATGGCGTACTCGTTGTTCGGCGACCTCGCCGGCCTGGTGTTCGTCGGTGGCATCGTGTGGGCCATCGTGCGCCGCTACATCCAGCGCCCGTACCGCATCCGCATCAAGACCAAGCCCGAACATGCGCTCATCCTCGGGGTGTTCCTGAGCATCGGCATCACCGGCTTTTTGGCCGAGGCCTTCCGCATCGCCGAGATCGACCAGCCGAGCTACGAGAAGTGGTCCTTCATCGGCTACCCGCTCAGCAAGCTGTTCGACGGCATGTCCGCACACAACCTCGACCTGTGGCACCAGATCTCGTGGGGCGGCCACGTGATCAGCTTCATCGCCTTCCTTGCGATCCTGCCCATCACCATGCTGCGCCACATGTTCACCTCGCCGCTCAACATGTACCTGAAGGACCGCGAGCGGCCCAAGGGTGCAATGAAGGCCATGCCCAACCTGACGGAGACCTCGCTCGAGACCTTCGGCGCCTCGGTGGTGGAGGACTTCACCTGGAAGCAGCTGCTCGACACCGATGCGTGCACCATGTGCGGCCGCTGCACCAGCGTGTGCCCGGCCCATGCCACCGGCAAGCCGCTCGACCCGCGCGAGATCGTGCTCAAGACCGGCGAGGTCATGGCCGCCACCGCTGCACATGCTGCCGCCGGTCACGTGTCGCCTCCCATCGGTACCGATGGCGGCATCACGATCAGCTCCAATTCGCTGTTCGAGCGCATCACCGCCGAGGAGATCTGGGCCTGCACCAGCTGTCGGGCGTGCGACGAGATCTGCCCCGTCAACATTGAGATCCTCGACAAGATCCTCGACATGCGTCGCTATCTGTCGCTGATGGAGAGCAACTTCCCCGCCGAGCTGGGCAATGCCTACCGAGCCATGGAGAACCAGGGCAACCCGTGGGGCATGAACCAGGGCGAGCGCGGCGACTGGGCCAAGGACCTCGATGTCACCATCGTCGATCCGGGCGAGCCACTACAGAGCGAGTACCTGTACTGGGTCGGCTGCGCCGGGTCGTTCGACGACAAGAACAAAAAGGTCACCCAGGCCATGGCCAAGCTGCTGCGCCGTGCCGGTATCAGCGTTGCCATCTTGGGCCCATCAGAGATGTGCACCGGCGACTCCGCCCGTCGCAGTGGCAACGAGTACCTGTTCCAGATGCTCGCCATGCCCAACATCGAGATGCTCAACGGCATGGGCGTGAAGAAGATCATCACCCAGTGCCCGCACTGCTTCAACACACTGAAGAACGAGTACCCACAACTTGGTGGCAACTACGAGCTCGTGCACCACACCCAGCTGCTCGAGTCACTCATCGAGAGTGGCCAGCTCGATGTCAGCCAGGCAACGCTCGAGGAGCGCATCACCTACCACGACAGCTGCTACCTCGGCCGGCACAACGACGTCTACCTGGCGCCGCGCAAGGTCGTCGCTTCCATCAAGGGCATCGAGGTCGTCGAGATGCAGCGCAACGGCACCAAGGGCATGTGCTGCGGCGCCGGCGGCGCGCGCATGTGGATGGAGGAGACCATCGGCACCAAGGTCAACGACGAGCGTGCCTTGGAGGCCATCTCCACCGGTGCATCACGCGTGGCCACGGCCTGCCCGTTCTGTTATGTGATGCTCGACGACGGCGTGAAGGCCGCTGGCAAGGACGAGTCCGAGGTCAAGGTGGCCGACATCGCCATCCACCTCATCGAGGCCATCGAGAACGGCGAGCGCCTGCTCGCAGCAGCGCAGACCGACGCACCCCTGGCGTCACCCGTCGCTGGCGAATAGGCCAGCCGGCGGGCGACACACCTCAGGCAGGGTTCGCCGGGCGTCGAAGTTGCGTCTCACAGGCCCATGAGGGGCCTGACAGACGCAACTTGTGGCCTTCGCACACCGCTGCGCTGCGTCCCGACGTGACGGGTCAGGCGAAGTTCTCGAAGTAGCGACTCGGGGTCGGGCCGTGTTGGCCCTGGTACTTGCTGCCCCGTGCACCCTTGCCATAGGGGTTGTCGGCTGGCGTGGTCATACGCATGAAACTGACCTGGCCGATCTTCATGCCGGGGTAGATGGTGATCGGCAAGCTGGCCACGTTGCTGAGCTCGAGCGTGATGTGGCCATCGAAGCCGGCATCGATGAACCCGGCCGTGGAGTGGATGAGCAGGCCGAGCCGACCGAGTGACGACTTGCCCTCGATGCGGGCCACGAGATCGTCGGGCACGCCAATGCGCTCGAGCGTGGAGCCCAGCACGAACTCGCCGGGGTGCAGCATGAACACGCCGTCCTCGGGGATGCTGATCATCTCGGTGAGATCCTCGAGGTCCTGTTTGACATCGATGATGCCCGCCGTGTGATTGCGGAACACCCGGAACAGGTTGCTCACCTTCACATCGATCGACGAGGGCTGAATGCACTTGTCGTCGAGGGGCTCTATCACGATGCGGCCAGCCGCAATCTCTTCACGCAGGGTCCGGTCAGACAAGATCACACCGACACCCTAGTGAATGTGCGCAGCTCTGGTTCAGGCCGACGTCTGCAGGGTGCGCGCATACTGCCTTGGGCGCTAACCTTTCGAGGTCGTCGCCCCACAGCGACGCATGCGGGTGTAGCTCAATGGCAGAGTATTTGCTTCCCAAGCAAATGACGCGGGTCCGATTCCCGTCACCCGCTCTCGGAACAGGAACTCGTTGTTGTACCGTCGCTCGTGATGAGCATCGACGAACAGCGCCAGCCCAAGCCCGCAACTGCAACAACCGCTGCAGCCAATCAGGCGATCCGACAGCAGGTGAACCTCGACGAGCGCAGCGACTTCGATCGGGCATCGCGTGGCCTGCTGTCGCAGCTGGATCCGCCGCTGATCATGGGTCGCAACGGCAACGTCATCTGGGACATGGCCCGCTACGAGTTCCTCGACGGCGAGGCACCACCCGAGGCGAACCCCAGCCTGTGGCGCCAGGCGCAGGTCAACTGCCGCCACGGGTTGTTCGAGGTGGTCAAGGGCATCTATCAGGTGCGCGGCTACGACATCTCCAACATCACCTTCGTGCGCACCGACACCGGTTGGATCGTGATCGATCCACTCACCGTGGCCGAAACCGCAGAGGCCGCCCGCAGCCTGGTGGACGCGCAGTTCGGCCCGCTACCCATCGTGGCAATCATCTACACCCATAGCCACACCGACCACTACGGCGGCGTCCGCGGCATCGTCACCGACGACGAGGTCAACAGCGGTGCGGTACGCCTGATCGCGCCGGCCGGCTTCCTCGAGGCAGCCATCAGCGAAAATGTCATTGCGGGCCCGGCGATGACCAGGCGGGCCATGTACATGTACGGAGCGTTGCTGCAGCCCGGACCAACGGGCCACATCGACGCAGGTCTTGGCAAGGGCATCCCGCTGGGCGCCGGCGGCCTGATCGCACCCACCGAATCGATCGAGGTCACGGGAGCCGAACTCGTCATCGACGGCATCCGCATCGAGTTCCAGCTCACGCCGGGCACCGAGGCCCCGGCCGAGATGAACTTCTACTTCCCTGACTATCGGGCCGTCTGCATGGCCGAGAACTGCTCGGCGACGCTGCACAACCTCTACACCCCACGCGGCGCCGAGATCCGCGACGCACTCGGGTGGAGCAGGTACATCAACGAAGCGCTCGAGTCGTTCCTCGACCGAAGCGACGTGGCGTTCGCCAGCCATCATTGGCCCCGGTGGGGCAGTGCCGACATCGAGCAATGGTTGGGCGGGCAGCGCGACATCTACCGCTACCTGCACGACGAGACCATGCGCATGGCCAACCACGGCATGACAGCGTTGGAGATCGCTGAGGTGATGCACCTGCCCGCCGCCATCGGTGACGAGTTCTTCAACCGCGACTACTACGGCACGGTGAGCCATAACGTGAAGGCGGTGTACCAGCGCTACCTCGGCTGGTTCGATGCCAATCCCGCCACGCTGCACCCACTGCCCCCAACCGCTGCGGCGTGCAAGTTCGTCGAGTACATGGGTGGCGCCGACGCCGTGCTGAAACGGGCGCGCACCGATTTCGCGGCGGGCGAGTTCCGCTGGGTGGCGCAGGTGGTCAATCACGTGGTGTTCGCTGATCCGCAAAACCACGAGGCGCGCCTGCTGCAGGCCGACGCGCTCGAGCAACTGGGTTACCAGAGCGAGTCGGGGCCGTGGCGCGACTTCTATCTCACCGGCGCACAGGAACTTCGCCATGGAACGCCTTCGGTGCCGGGCCTGCGCGGTGCCACCCGTGTCGATGTCATGCGGGCGATGACACCGCGTATGGTCCTGGACAACATCGGGGTGAAGCTCAACGCCCCGGCCGCCGTTGGTGAGCGGTTCGAGTTCGAGTTCGATTTCACCGATCACAACACCCAGTACCGGGTGGTGGTGGCCAACGGTGTGCTGTATTACGGATCGCGGCGTAGCAACATCGCCGACGCCGTCATCAGCACAACGGTCGAGGCGCTGGTGAAGGTGATCAGCGAGTCGAGCTCGATCGACGACGAGATCGCTGCTGGGGCCATGTCGGTCGCCGGCGACATCGGCGCGTTCAAACGGTTCGTCGGACTCCTCGATCAGTTCGACCTGTTTTTCGCGATCATCGAGCCCTGACCCGCATCGACCAATCAGGGCTCAGGGGGCGAGCCACGACCAGATCAGGTCCTGGAGGCGATCGATGCCGACGCCCTTGGAGGCACTGACCCACACGATGTCGCCGGGTTCGAGCATGCAGCCTTCGGCCAGGTCCTTGCGCCGTCTCGGTTTCTTGGACGACTTCACCTTGTCGCTCTTGGTGGCGATCACCTGATGTGGGATCTCGTTGCTGCGCAACCATTCGAGCATCTGAACGTCGAGCGGCGTGGGGCCGATCTCGCCGTCGACGAGCACCATCACCATCTGCAGGCAATCCCGCTCGAGGAGATAACCCTCGATCATCTGGCCCCAGTCCTGACGGACCCGGTTGGGTACCTTGGCATAGCCATACCCCGGCAGGTCCACAACCGTGACCCCCGGTTCGACTTCGAAGATGTTGATCAGCTGCGTACGACCGGGCGTCTTGCTGGTGTGTGCCAGCCGCGTGCGATTGGCGAAGGCGTTGATGAGCGACGACTTGCCCACGTTCGAGCGACCCACGACTGCGACCTCGCGTTCGGACTCCGGGAGGTCGTCGACCCGGGTCGCCGATTTGATGAACCGCAGCGGGATCGGTGGCATCGGGCCAGCGTACGCTGCGCCGTCATCACTCACTCAGTGAGGCGCCCGCGGCGCGGGCATGCGCCGATCTCTGTGACCTATTTGGCCAGCAACGACCCAACGGCCCACAACGCCGCGACGCCACCGATCAGGGCCATCAACAGACTGCGCCCGACCGGTGCCCGCGAGAGCTCGCCCGGTTTGGGTGTGGGCGGCGGCCGGAGCATGGCCAGGAGATTGCCGACAAACAGCGCACCGCCGAGGGCGAGCACCAACCAGGCCAGGAGATCGTCGCCCAAGAGCATGCCCCCATCATGGCCGCCAGCACAACGATCGCACGCCTCGGTGGCCGATCACCGCTGCAGAAGTGCAACACTGGTGAAAATTCGCCAAAGGAGTTCCCATGGGCTTTCACCACGTTGCTCTCGCCACTCGAGACACTGCCGCAACGCACGAGTTCTACACCAACGTGATGGGCTTCAGCCTGGTCAAGGTGGTGGCGTCACCCACCCCGGGCGAGCACGGTGGGTGGAGCAAGCATTTCTTCTATTCAACCGGCGACGGCGACGGCGACGGCGGGATGATCGCGTTCTGGGAGATCCATGACACCGAGATCGGTTCCGAATTCCCCGTCGACATCAACACCACAGCCGGACTGCCATGGTGGGTGAACCACATCGCCTTCGATGCGCCCACCATCGACGACCTCCACCGCCACCGCGATCGCTGGCGCAGTCATGGCCACCATGTGCTGGAGGTCAACCACGAGTTCTGCATCAGCATCTACATCCGTGACCCCAGCGCCAACATGGTCGAGTTCTGCCACACCACACGCCCGTTCACCGAGGCCGAGATCGCCCGGTCGAACGAGATGCTGCTCGAGGCCAAGCCAGAGTTCAACGGCCACGCCAACGCAACGGTGCACGAGCCGATCCCGGCCACCGCCAACACCTGAGCGCCAGCAACTACCGCCAGCAACTACGGCTCGCCGGCCACCACCGTTGATGTGGCATCAATCGATGAATACGGCAACCGGGCAAAGAACGCATCGGCCTGATCGGCAAGGCGGCGGATGGCCACCACGTTCGCACTGCCACCCACCACGGCACCCACACCCAGTGGCAGGGCGGTGCCGAGTGCGATGGCGCCACGTCGCGCGCCGTAGCCGCGCACGATCAACCGGCTCATCGCTCCGTTGGCAGCGCGCAGGGTAGCCAACGACATGCGCGACGGTGATCCCTCGGTCAGGCCGGCGCCCATCGAGTTGGCAATACCTGTCAGGCCCTGACGGGCGGTGCTGCCGAACACCAGCACCGCCAATACCCACGCCCTGCGCTCGTCCACCGTGGGGGTGGGTCGGCCATGCAGCGCTGCAATGGTGAGCACAAGATCGCCAGCGCGTGCGGTGAACCACGTGAGTTCGGCTGTTGCCGCCATCAGCGTGGCGCCCGTACCGATCAGCGGTGTCGCCGCCGTCATACCCGCTGCAGCACCGACCATGCCGAGTTCGCGGGCAAAGGACCGGGTGAGTGCACGAATCTTCTCCGGACGAATGTCGCCGGGCAACGCCGCTGCACGCTCGACCGCTGCGTCCCAGCGCGCTCCGGTGGCGGTCTCGACGCCGCGCAGCAACGACGCGGCCAGCGCCTCGGCGTCGAGATTGGCCAGACGCGCCGAGATCGCCTTGGGCATCACGAGCATTCGCTTCGGACGAACCATGCAACCCTTTGTATCACGGTGCCGAGATGAGCGAAACCTCACGACGAACCGAGGCTCCCTGTGGCCCGGAGATCACCGTGGCGCGCTGGCGTAGGGTTGGCACATGGCAGATGTTGTCGACACATTCGAATCTCTTTCGCAGCGCGTGATGCCGTCATGGTTCGGCGAGGCCAAGTTCGGCATCTTCGTGCACTACTACCCGTCCTCCATTCCGGCATACGCGCCGATCACCGACGATCCATTCACGCTCGCCCGCGAGCAGGGTGATTTCATCGCCTTCACCGAATCGCCGTATGCCGAGTGGTACTTGAACTCGCTTGCCATCGAGGGGTCATCGGTGCACCGGCATCACGTCGCGACCTATGGCGACAAGCCGTACGACGAGTTCGTGCAGGAGTTCTTCGCCGCATCGCAGGGTTGGCAGCCAGCACGATGGGCCGACCTCTTCGCTGCTGCCGGCGCGAAGTATTGCGTGATGGGCACCAAACATCTCGATGGCGTGCTCTTGTGGCCGAGCCACATTCCCAATCCCGTCAAAGGCGCTGCCTGGACCTCGCCACGCGACATCGTCGGCGACTGCGTCGACGCCGTTCGGGCCGCTGGACTCCGGGTCGGCCTGTACTACTGCGGCGGTCTCGACCTCACTTTTCAGGGGCTGGGCTTCAACAGTTGGGCCAGCTTGTTCGCCGCCATTCCCCAAAGCGATGAATACCACGCCTACGCCACCGGCCACTACCGCGAGTTGATCGAGCGCTACGCACCCGACGAGCTCTGGAACGATGTCGGGTTTCCCGGCTACGGCGCAGGCGCTGCCGAGTTGATGGCCGAGTTCTACAACGCCAATCCCGATGGGGTCGTCAACGACCGGTTCGACCCGATCGGCGTGATGCAGGGACGATCGCACGCCGATTTCACCACACCCGAATATGCCGTGCAGCCCACGACGCCGGGCAAACCCTTCGAGGTCTGTCGGGGCATCGGAACCAGTTTCGGGTACAACCAACTCGAGGATGAGTCGACCTATCTCGACGCGACGACCCTGATCCGTCTCCTCATCAACATCGTCGCCGACGGCGGCAACCTGCTGCTGAACGTCGGGCCGATGGCCAGCGGCGAAATTCCCGTCGCACAGCAGCAACGACTGCTGGCAATCGGCCAGTGGCTCGGGCTGAACGGCACCGCCATGTATGGCTCGGTTCCGTACGCAACCTCGACGTTGGCGACCGCAGAGGGCCACACGGTCAGGCTCACGAAAGGCGCCGATCAGGCCGTGTATGCCATGGTGCTGGGTAGGCCCGCCACACGCGAAGTGCAGATCGCTGGCCTGCCCGATGGTGCCGTGTCTCTACTCGGCTACACCGGCGAACTGCAGCGCACGCACGACACCGTCGTGCTCCCGGTGCGGCCCGACGATCAGGCGGCATTCACCCTGCGGATCGCCTAGACCCCGCTGCGTGCGGCGTTGTCGAAACGGGTATAGGCCCCGAGGAAGACCAGCTTGCGCGTGCCGATCGGGCCCGAACGGTGCTTGGCGACGATGACCTCGGCAGAACCCTTGTCGGGGGATTCCGCGTTGTAGACCTCGTCTCGGTAGAGGAACATGACCACGTCGGCATCCTGCTCGAGGCTGCCGCTCTCGCGAAGGTCGGCGAGCATGGGGCGCTTGTCGCCACGGCTCTCGAGGTTTCGGCTCAGCTGGCTCAGCGCCACGATGGGCACCTGCAGTTCACGGGCCAGGATCTTGAGGCCTCGGCTGATCTCGCTGACCTCGAGCTGACGATTCTCTGATCCGTTGCCCGACATCAGTTGCAGGTAGTCGATCACGATCAGGCCAAGCCCCTCACGCGACTTCATCCGGCGCGCCTTGGCACGAATCTCCATCACGGTGACACGCGGGTTGTCGTCGAGGTACAACGGCACCTCGAGCCGACCGACCGCGCGGCCGAGCTTGGTCCAGTCTGCCTCGACGATGTTGCCGTTGCGGAGCTTTTGCGAATCGACCCGGGCCTCGCTGCTGAGGATTCGCTGGGTGAGCTCGGCATGACCCATTTCCAACGAGAACACCAGCACGGGTACCTTGGCCGTCTGCGCTGCGTGCACCGCCAGACCGAGTCCGAATGCCGTTTTACCCATGGCGGGACGGGCACCGACGATGTTGAGCGTGCCGGGCTGGAGACCCGAGAGCAGCTCGTCGAGATCGTTGTAGCCGGTTGCCAGACCGGTGATGGTGCTGCCGCGTTCGTAGGTCTCCTGCAGCTTGTCCATGGCCATCGGCATCAGATCGCCGAGGGGGCGCACCGAATCGGTGACGCGGTCCTCAGCCACCTCGAACACCTTGGTCTCCGCCTCGTCGAGCGCTCGCGAGACATCGTCAGGTTCGTTGTAAGCGATCTCAGCGATCTCGGCGGCAACACCGATGAGCCGGCGGAGCACTGCGGTGTCCTGCACGATCTTGGCGTATCGCGACACGTTGGAAATGGCCGGAGTCGCATTCTGCAGCTCGAGCAGCAGTTCAGAGCCGCCGATCTCGTCGAGCAGGCCGGCGCGACGTAGTTCATCGGCCACGGTGACGGCATCGACGGGCTGGCCCGTGGCGTTCAGGCCGCGAACCGCGTCGTACACATACTGGTGGGCGGGCTTGTAGAAGTCGTTGACCGACAGGCCCATCTCGGTGACGGTGCCGACGGCGTCGCGCGACAGCAGCAGCGCACCGAGCAGTGATTCCTCGGCATTGAGGTTGTGCGGTGGCACACGTCCCTCACCGCGTACCGATCGAACCGGTCGGACGCGATCGCGGGAGTTATCAGCCAGGGACATGTCTCCACCCTTTCGCAGGTGCCCTGTGTATCGCTAGGGGCACAACGCTGTGATCTTGCTGTGACTTACCTGTGATGAACCTGTGGACAACACGGCCCCGCTGCGAACAGCGGGGCCGAGTTGGTGTTTCAGTTCTTACTCATCTCCAGCGCGCCGGCCAACGTGGCGGGCCCGCCGGTGAACGTGGTTACGCCTTGACGACCGCGATCGTGAAGGGGAACTCCACATCGTGATGCAACTTGGCCGTGACGCTGTACTCGCCGAGCACCTTGATGGACTCGGGCATGTGCAGCTTCTTGCGGTCGAGCTCGATGTGGGCCTGGGCCTGGACGGCGTTGGCGACATCGGCTGCGGTGACGGAACCGAACAGACGACCCTCGGCACCCGCCTTGGCAGTAATGGTGATCACCTGGGCGACGAGCGCCTTGGCAATGGTCTGGGCGCTGTCGCGGTCAGCGGCATCGCGCAGGTCACGGGCACGGCGCATGGCACCGGCCTGCGACATGGCACCCTCAGATGCCACCAGGGCGAGGCCCTGGGGCAAGAGGTAGTTGCGGGCGTGGCCATCGGCGACATCGATGATGTCGCCGCGCTTGCCAAGACCTGCGCTGTCAGCACGAAGAATGACCTTCATCTCAGGCCTCCACTTCGGTCGTGTCAGCGTCGTCGCCATCGGCCGCGTCGGCGGTGATGTCTTCCACGACCTCTTCGGTAGCCGCAGCGGCGTCGCGGCGCGGGCCACGCTCGCCATCACGCGGCGGGCGACCCGGCCGGGTGTTGGACACGCGCTTGGTGTACGGCAACAGGGCCATCTCACGCGAGTTCTTGATCGCATTGGCGATATCGCGCTGCTGCTGCACGGAGTTACCCGTGACGCGGCGGTTGCGGATCTTGGAGCGATCACTGACGAAGCGGGTCAGAAGGTTGACGTCTTTGTAGTCGACGTACTCGATCTTGTCCGTGACAAGAACGCTGGTCTTCTTCTTGAACTTCTTGGGATTGGTGTCTTTTGGCGCTCGCGCCTTGTTCTTTTTGCTGGTCATGTCTTATCCAATTTTCTCGAAATACTCAGAACGGTTCTTCATCGCCGTACACAGGATCGGGGGGACGGTTTCCACTGGGCTGACTGCCACCGGCATTGCCGCCGCTATAGCCACCCTGACCCCCGGAGGAGTCGGAGCGGCTGGTCTTTTCGACCTGGGCCGTGGCCCAACGCAGGCTCGGCCCAATCTCGTCGGCGACGATTTCGACAACACTGCGCTTCTCGCCCTGAGCGGTCTCGTACGACCGCTGTTCGAGCCGGCCGGTGACGATGACCCGGGTGCCCTTGGTGAGCGACGCTGAAGCGTTCTCGCCCAGGGTGCCCCATGCAGTGACATTGAAGAACGAAGTCTGCTCGACCCATTCGTTGTTCTGCTGGTAGCGACGGTTCACAGCAACGCCGAAGCTGGCGATGCCCCGGCCACCTGTGGTGAAACGCAACTCGGGGTCGCGGGTCAAGGTGCCGGTGATGGTGACGGTGGAATCTGCCATGGTGTTTCCCCTAACGGGTACGGCGGCCGGTTCAGGCCGCGGCGCCAACCATGCCGCGGCGCTCGGCCTCGGCATCGGGAAGGCGAAGGAGCTTGTGGCGGACGACGTCATCCGCAAGACGGAGCTGGCGCTCGAAATCGTCGAGCGCCCCACCGGGCGCCAACAGATTGAACACGGCGTAATAGCCATGCTCTTTTTTGTTGATCGGGAAGGCGAACTGGCGCCGGCCCCACCAATCGGGCTTGCCGTGTACGGAGCCGCCTGCTTTGGTGATGCTGTCGGAAACCGACTTCACCCAAGCCTGTGCGGCCGTATCTTCGAGATCACCATCGAGGATGATCATGAATTCGTAAGCACGCATCATGCGTGTGGAACCTCCCTTCGGACCCGAACGCGCCTTGAGCGTGCGGGGCCCCGCAATGGGGCAGGGTGAATATGACCCCGTGAGTGTAGCGGCGTTCTGAGCTGCATGGCCACAGAATGGCAGATGGGTGTCACAGGGATATTCACCATTGGGTAATAGCAGAACTGGCAGTACATCTGCGCTCGACAGCGCTCGAATGTACTGCCAGAACGGACAGCGGGGCAGCGGTTCGGCTCGGGGCAGAGCCGAGGGTGAGTTGGGTAGGAACCCCGGCACAGCGCCTATGGCAGACTCGTTGTTCCCATGGAACCCCTGCACGACCTCGCGCGAGCCGCACTGTTGGCGCACTACGGCCTGACGGGTGCGCTCGAGGCCCTGCCCGGAGAACTGGACACCAACTTCAGGATCACCACCGATGAAGGCCAGCGGTTCCTGCTGCGCCTCTCTGCGCCCGAGGCAGACGTGTCGCAGGTTGCGCTGCAGACCGATGTGTTGCATTTCTTACAGGACACATCCCCATCCCTCGCCGTGCAGCGCGTCGTCCCCGACCTGCAGGGCGAGTCACTGCCCGCTGTGGTGGGTCCCGACGGAACACGCCGGATCCTGCGCCTATCCACCTGGCTCGAAGGCACCGTCTGGGCCACGGCGATGGCGGCGCCGACAACGCGCGACGGGCGTACTCACTCAGCGGCCTCGCTCGGCCGACTCCTCGGACAGCTCGATCGCTCGCTCGAGCACTTCGACCACCCGAGTGCAGATCGCGAACACCGATGGGATCTCGCCCGGGCGGGCGAGCATCTCGGGTTCGTCAACCTGATCGACGAACCGGCAAAGCGCTCGGCTGTCGAATCGGTACTGCACCGCTTCGTCGATGTCGTGGCGCCACAACTGCGCCACCGACCACGTCAGGTGATCCACAACGACGCAAACGACTACAACGTCTTACTCGCCGCCGATGGCAGCGTCAGCGGCCTCATCGACTTCGGTGACATCGTGCGCAGTTGGCGCATCAACGAGGTCGCCGTCGCCTGCGCGTATGCGATGATCGGCACCGACGACGCAGTTGGTGCGGTGCTCCCCCTCGTCGCCGCGTTTCACGACGAGAACCCGCTGGATGAGATCGAGGCGGACCTGTTGTTCGATCTGATCCTCACCCGCTATGCGATGAGCATCTGCATGGCAGCTGCGCAGATTCGCGACAATCCGGCCAACGCCTATCTCTTGATCAGCCAGAACGACGTATGGGAACGCCTGCAGCGCCTTCTGGCCGAGAACCGCGCCATTGCCGTCATGCGGTTCCGTGCCGCGTGCCGATACGAGGCGTCGCCCAACCGGCGCCAGATCGAACGGTGGCTCGAGCACAATGGGCATCGTTGCGGGCCGGTGCTGCAACGCGACCTCGGCGCCCACCGTCTGAACGTGCTCGACCTCTCGGCCACCGCGCCCAGCAGCACGTCGCTGGAAGGCCTCACCGACCAGGCCGCACTGGCTGTCACGGTGCCGGTGGGGCGCTACGGCGAGGAGCGATCCATGTATCGCACGCCCGAGTTCGAGACCACCGATCCCAGCGAGCGGCGCACCGTGCACATCGGCATCGATCTGTTCGCTCCGGCCGGCGTCAACGTCCTTGCACCGCTCGATGGCGTCGTGGCCGATATCGGTGTGGAGACCGTTCCCCTTGGCTTCGGCGGCATCGTGGTACTACGGCACCAGACCGACGATGGCACACCGTTTTGGACGCTGTACGGACATCTGTCTCCCGCCAGCTTCGAATCGTTGTCCGTCGGCCAGCGCGTCACCGCTGGTGAGGTGATCGCTCGCCTCGGGCGATCCGACGAGAACGGCGGCTGGGCACCTCACCTGCATTTCCAGATGATGACCGACCTCTGCGGTTGGAGTGCCACCGAGATCATCGGCGTGGTCGCCCGCAGCCAATGGGACGTCTGGGGCAGCGTGTTCCCCAACCCCAACCTGATCCTCGGCCTCGCCGCCGACTGCAGCGTCATCGTGCCCCGCGATCCCGCATGGTTGCGGCGCGAGCGGCGCTACGTGCTCGGCAGATCACTCAGTCTGGCCTACGACGAACCGTTGGAGATCGTGCGCGGCGAGGGCATCCACCTGATCGACCAGGCCGGCCGGCGCTTTCTCGACATGGTCAACAACGTATGCCATGTTGGTCATTGCCACCCGCGAGTCGTTGCCGCCGGACAACGCCAGATGGCAGTACTCAACACCAATTCCCGGTATCTGCACGACAACCTGGTGGAGTACTCGCATCGGCTCACCGCCACCCTGCCCGACGAGCTGTCGGTGGTGTTCATGGTGAACTCGGGCAGCGAGGCCAACGATCTGGCACTGCGGTTGGCCCGTGCGTACACCGGCCACCGCGACGTGATCACGGTGGACCACGCCTATCACGGCAACGTCACCTCCATCGTCGAGGTCAGCCCCTACAAGTTCGCCGGTCCCGGTGGCGAGGGCCGCTCCGATCACGTGTGGGTCGCCGAGATGCCCGACCTCTATCGCGGCCGCCTGCGTTACGGCCACCATGACGCCGGCGCCGGTTATGCGTCCAGCGTGGCTGACCAGATCAGCGCCATTCACGGCCTCGGTCGGGACCCCGCAGCGATGTTCAGTGAGGGAATCCTGGGCACGGGCGGCATGCTCGCCCTGCCCGACGGTTACCTTCGCGCCGCCTACGCTCACATCCGGGCGGCCGGCGGCGTATGCATCGCCGACGAGGTGCAGATCGGCTTCGGTCGGGTCGGCTCACACATGTGGGCCTTCGAGACGCAGGGCGTGGTGCCCGACATCGTCACGATGGGCAAGCCGATCGGCAACGGTCATCCCATGGCCGCAGTGGTCACCACACCGGCCATCGCTGCTGCGTTCGCCAACGGCATGGAGTACTTCAGCACCTTCGGAGCCAACCCCGTTTCGGCAGCCATCGGCCTGGCCGTGCTCGATGTCATCCGCGACGAACGCCTCATGCACAACGCCGCCGTGGTGGGCGATCAGATGATGACCGGTCTGCGCCAGCTCGCCCAGCGTCACCCCATCATCGGTGATGTACGCGGCCACGGGCTCTTCATCGGGGTGGAGTTGGTCCGCGATCGCAGCACGCTCGAACCAGCAGCCGCCGAGTTGGGCACGGTGGTCGAGTGGATGAAGGCGCATGGCGTCTTGCTGAGCACCGAGGGGCCCCTGCACAACGTGCTCAAGGTGAAACCGCCGGTGGTGTTCTCCCACGACAACTGCAGCGAGTTCCTCGACAAACTCGACACAGCCCTGCTCGCCCTCGGCTGAATCACTCGTGCTGAGCAGATGCCAGCAAGATGGCTGCCATCGCCGTACGGTGCCCGGCAGCAGTTGCCGCATCTGGCGGTTCTCCTGCGGCATATGCAGCGAGAAAACCCGCGGCGAAGGCGTCGCCTGCGCCCGTGGTGTCACGCACCTCAGCAATGGGTAGCGATGGCACCTCAATGGTGGCGCAGCCCGGCTGCATCACCAACGCTGGCCCGGCACCCTGCTTCACCACGGTGACGCGTGCACCGACCGCAGCCGGATTGGCTGCCCCGCCGAGGCACGCTGCCTCCATCTCGTTGCACAGCAACACCGTGGGCCCGAGAGCGGTCAGCAGAGCGGCCATTCGGTCGACGCCGTAGTGCTGGATCACGGACGCCGACGAGGCATCGATCGACACGATGATGTCGCGGTCGTGGGCCCAACCGATGAGCGTGGCAGCGGACTCGGCCAACGGCGACACGACCAGCGAGTAGACCGGAACGTGCAGCACGCTGAGACCTTCGAGCCACAGCGGGTCGGGCGCATCCAGGGCGATGCATCCACCGCGGTCACTGAGCATCGTGCGTTCTCCGAGGTGATCGACCAACACCACGACAGTGCCCACCCGTCCTCCGCGGCGCACCACCACGTCGACACCGTCGCTGCGCAGGGCGTCGATGAGCACGTCACCGTTGGCGCCTTCGCCGACCTGGCCGATGAACCGCGCTGCTGAGCCCGCCCGAACAGCGCTCACTGCCATATTGGCGGCACTTCCCCCGCGGCGGCGCACCACGACGGCGGCGGTGTCCGATGCCAGGTTCACCGGCCCGCCGAGACGAACGACGATGTCCTCGACGAGGTCTCCGAGAGTTCCGAGCATGCTCCGACGGTACTGCGTGATCCGAGTTGCAGGTGTGCCACAGTTCTGACATGGACCTTCACTCATGGATCACGACCGATCATGCTGGCCCGATGTCGCGCTTCGACACCGCCATCGTCAGCCACGTGCCGATCGAGCGTTGGAAGCAGACCCCTCCGGGTGGCGGGCCGTGCATCGCTGCGCTGCTGTTCCACATGACCTACCACGAGGACCTCGCCCTGAACACGGCCGTGCGCAACCACGCACCATTGCTCGACCAGCACCGTCGGGCATTGGGAATCGATCACCTCGCCCGCGCTGCAGGACTCTCCGAAACCGAGGACCGCACGCTGACCGAGGCACTCGACCTCTCCGCGCTGCGTGAGTACGTGAGCAGTACCACCACAGCAACCAGCGAGTGGCTCGACCATCTCGACATGATGGCTCTGGACGCCATCCCCTCGGTGAGTGCACGACTCGAGCACGCAGCGGGTCTCCCCGCCGCTGGACTGGAATGGCTGCACGCCATGTGGACCGACAAGCCCGTCAGTTGGTTCGTTCAGTGGGAGTGTGTCGCCCACCGCCACGCACATGTCGGCGAGATGCTCGGGATCCGCGCCCGGATGGGGCTCAGCCCGTTCTAGGCCAGCCCGCTCCCGCAGCTCATCGACCGACCTGAGCCCGTCGCCCGCCAATGGGCAGCACCCTGAGCAGATGGTGCCAACGACAATTGGTGCAGGCCTCCACCACGTACGCGTCGAGCTCGTCGGTTCGACCACTGAACTGAGCGAGGTCGGCCTTGGTGGCCACGCAGCGGCCATGGGCCGGCAGGCGAGGCCCGAAGACATAGGTCACGAGGACGAGCTTGACCTGCTCACAGATCGGACACGTGACCGTGCTCTGGACGCCGACGTTCTTGGCTGCCCGGATCAACTCGGGGTGGGCATCGCACAATTGATCTCGCCCGAGTCGCCCGCGGCGGTACTCGTTGATCAGAGCGCGGCGTTCCAGACGGTGGTCCACCACGGCGCGAGGTTCCTGTCTGACAACTGCACCACCACTGCGGCCGCCTGAGCGGCCGCCAGTGCGAAGAGTGTCAGTGGAGAAGGACATGGTGGCACAGGATACAGAACTGTTGAACGACACATCCGCGACTGGCACCCGCCGACCAACAACACTTGCAGCGTGGCAACAGTCGTACGGTATGGAGCATCGGTCGCTGACGAGAATGAGCTGCGCCTCTGCGGCGACGTGGCCGGCAAACGCATCGTCGAGTTGGGGATCGGGGCGCCCAGCAACGCCGTGGCGCTGGCCGCTGCCGGAGCGCGAGCGCTGGCGGTGGACCCGTCGTCGGACCGCATCGCCCTCCTGCGCAAACAAGCCGAGCAGGCCGAGGTCACCGTGCAGTGCCACCAGAGCGAGATCGCTGATCTGGGCTTCGTGTCCAGCGCATCCATCGATCTGGTCGTCGCCTCGCACACACTGCAAGACGTCGACGATCTGTCCCGGCTCCTGCGCCAGATCCACCGGGTGCTCAAGCCCGAGGCGGCCTTTGTCATGGCCGGGCCGCACCCCATCGCCGACATGCTCGGCACGGTCGATGGCCAGCAGGTGGTGCAACACGTCTACGGCAGCGGATCCACTCCATCAATCAGCGATGTGTTCATGGCAATGCAGCGCACCAACTTCGGCATCGATGTCATGCACGAGCTGATGCCGCTGAACTCGCGCACGGCGATGAGCCCGGCCGTGTTGGTGATCAGGGCCCGCAAGCTCGGGGTCTGATCCGTTAGGCCCCGGCCCGTTCGGCTTCGATGAGCGCCGCCGGGCGGGGACGCCCGAACAGGTAACCCTGCGCACGGTGACACCCGACCTCGCGGAGCCTGGTGAGCTGCAAGGGGGTCTCCACTCCCTCGGCGACCACCATCAGCCCGAGGGATCTGCCGAGGT
>WLMZ01000034.1 GCA_009726095.1 Actinomycetota bacterium | reverse complement strand
GAACGCGGTGATTGCGCCGGTGTCGGCAACGGGTGAGGTGTGTTTCTTTTCGTCTGCCGGTGCGTTCCTGTTTGCCGATGTGAACGGTTGGTTTGCGCTTGGTGCCGGGTTCACGCCGGCGGTGCCGGAGCGGGTGTTCGATACCCGGCCCAGTGAGGCCCAAGGTGTTCTCTCCGTGACCAAGCAGAGCTACGGCGGCGGCAACGTGTTGCGGCTGAAGGTGACCGGCTCTGCGGGTGTGCCCTTGGTGGGTGTCAGCGCCGTGTCGCTCAACGTGACGGTGTCGGGGGCGATGGCCCCTGGGTTCGTGACGGTGTTCCCCTGTGGTGTGCAGCCCACGGTTTCGAGTCTCAATTATGTTGCGGCCCAGATTGTACCGAACGCGGTGATTGCGCCGGTGTCGGCAACGGGCGAGGTGTGTTTCTATTCGTCTGCCGATGCGTTCCTGTTTGCCGATGTGAACGGTTGGTTCGCCAGCCTCTGAGCAGCACTGCAATGGAGCCGGGTGCGAGGATCGAACTCGCCACCTCATGATTACAAGTCAAGCGCTCTACCGACTGAGCTAACCCGGCGGGGGTCCGCTAGATGGTAGAGGACTATGCGCAAGAAACCGTACGGCAACACGCCTCGGGGTCGCAGCCGGCAGAGAAATCCAGTGGGCCCCGTGTGGCTGCTCGCCAAGAGACGGTGTGAGTGCGTTTGTCAGCCGACCGACCGGTCAGCGATGAACGTCATCAACCAAAGCCTGAGCCGAGCACCGTTGTCATCTCGTGGTACTGGCCGTGCATCGTTCGGGTCGCGGCTGCACTGACGCCATCGAGGACCGAGCGCATCCCTGTCGGTGACCATTCCCACAGGTTGAATGCTGCGCCAGCCGAAGGATCGGCGGACCTACTGCTGATGAGCAGGCGGTGGCCGGGCAGCCAGCCGAGCGACTCGGCGATGTGGTCGGGCTCCGGTGAGTCGGCACTCACCGTCGTGGTGGATCCGCCGAGCATCACGATGGTCGAGGCGTTTGCCGGGGAGTACGCCTGGGTCCATGCCACATCGCCTTCGTCGACGGAACTGACCACGAGGTGGGTTGGCGTGACATCGGGCAGGTCGGCGAGGGTCTCCAGGTATCCAAGCGTTCCCTGCGTGGGACTGGCGAAGTGGAAGCGGTGAAGGTGCGAGCCGCCGTCGGCGTGTCGGTGCACGAAGACCATCGAGTCGCCGCTCATGTCGAACGCAACCTCGGTCGCCGTGGTGCCGGGCTCGAGCGCCCCGATCCGTTGAGCGTTCGCGCCGCGGTTCGATGCCACGAACACGCCTGGGCCAAGGCCGTCGCGCCCGATGCCAGCGGCCACGATGTGCTTGCCAGCCGGGTGGTAGGCGGCGCTGGTGATGCCATCGGCGAATGACACGTCGATGCGATCGTTCGAGTCATGTGCGTTGCGCCAGATCAACTGTCCGGTGGTTGCCTTCGGTGCCAACAGTGCCTTGCCGGTTGGCGCCGACCAGCGCACGTTGGTGTTGTCGGCGAAGTAGCCGGTGGCAGAAATGGTTCCATCGGCACGCAACAGCGCATCGGGCCCGATGAGCACCTCGTCGCCGTCGGGGCTCCATGACAGCCACGTGGGCGAGCGACCACCGAGATCAGCCAGGCACTGCACCGCGCCGTCAGAGGAGACTGCGTACAGCCGGCCGGCGACCACGAACGTGATCTGGCCATCGGCTGGTGGGGAACCCATCGTGCAGTCGGCAGTAGCGGGCAGATCGCCGATGGACAATTGTGCGGCCGCGTCGACAGGTGAAGCTGTTGATGGTGTTGCGGGCAACGTTGCCGGTTCGCTGCTCGCCACGGTGGGCAACGACGCGCTCGACGTTGGTGATGACGTGTCCGCAGGCAACGAGTGCCCCGATATGGCCGCCGGTCCCGACGCACAGGAGACGAGCAGCAGAGCACCAGCGAACAAGGCGACACGGCGGTTCATCGGGCCACGATATCCGAATGGGGGCACCCGCAAATCCAGCCGCCGACCGCAGAAAGACACCGGTGAAAGAGCGGCTGCTCGTACAATTTGAGGGTGGCCTCGCTGCAAAGCGGGTTGTCCTGCCAACTCAGAACAGGGGGGTCGTCGGTCATGCGAACGTTTCAGATCAGGGTTGTTGCGGCGTTGTGTTCGCTCGTTGCGCCAGGATGCGCGTCAAGCCCGCCAGCGGCGTCCAACGCCACGGTCCCCCAATCGTCAGTGGCCACCACCACCGGTTCGGGGGGCAGTCCTGCGACAACGCCGGCGTCGATCCCTCCGCCCGCAACCGGTGCTGATCCGGCTACAGGGTTGGCGGTTGGGCCCCACGTTGCGCCGCCCGCCGGCGTGGTCGTGCCGGCGGCTACGGGTGGCCAGGCAATGCTGGTGATCAATGCGGGTGATCGTTCGATCTCCGAGAGCGGTGGCACCTGCTCGCTCATCGACGGCACCACCTACATCTCGGCGGGTTCACCCACCGGGGTGAACGGCGTGCTGTCGGTCGATGGCACCACGGCCAACTTCATCGCCACGGCCCGCGGTCCCGACGACGTGCCGTTCACCGTGACCGGCGGATTCAACTGCCTCGGCGGATGAGCCTGCGCCGCGCCGTTCTCTCTGCTGCTGCTGCGGTGGTCGGGCTGGCTGCGTGCGGTGCCACGAGACCGGTGTCGAACACATCGATCACAGCAAAGGCGCCGGTGATGACGGCGGTCGGTGCAGACGCAACGGACCCAACGGTGCAGGCGGCGTTTCTGGGTGTCGATATCTGGGTCGATCCTGTGGCGGGGAACGACTCCAACACCGGGCAGGACAGAGCCCACGCGCTGGGTACGGTGGCCGCCGCATGGGCACGTATCCCCATCGGTGTCACCTTGACATCGGGGTACCGCATCATGCTCGCAGCCGGTCACTACCCGCAGGCGACATCGGTGAACTACTGGGAGAACCGGCACGGAACGGCTGCAGCGCCGATCGTGCTGCAGGCTGCTGATGGCTCGCACACTGCCGTGTTCGATGCTGACATCAACATGTTCGATGTGAGCTACTTCTCGTTGATCGGCGTCGACATCGTTCGTGAAGGCGACACGTTCCACTGCGAGCAGTGCCGGCACGTGCTGATCCGCGATGTCGAACTCGACGGTGGCGCCGGCGCCCACGACAACGTGAAGGTGAACCAGTCGCAGTACGTAGCCATCGAGAACTCCGACATCCATGGAGCCGATGACAATGCCGTCGATTTCGTCGCCGTGCAGTACGGGCACCTCACCGGCAATCGCATTCACGACGCCCAGGACTGGTGTGCCTACGCCAAGGGCGGCAGCGCCTACATCGAGTACTCCGGCAACGAGGTATTCGACTGCGGCACGGGCGGCATCACAGCGGGCCAGGGGACCGGCTTCGAGTTCATGGTTGCGCCGTGGCTCAACTACGAGGCATATGGCGTGCTGATCGACAACAACGTCATCCACGATGTGCAGGGAGCGGGCCTTGGCGTTGCCGGTGGGTTCAACGTCACGTTTGCGTACAACACGCTGTACCGCGTCGGTACGCGCAGCCATCTGGTGGAGTTCGTGCATGGCCGGCGCGGCTGCGACGGCATCGTGGAGACATGCGCGGCGCACCGTGCGGCTGGCGGTTGGGGGACCACGGGT
Organism: Actinomycetota bacterium; assembly: GCA_009726095.1. GTDB lineage: Bacteria > Actinomycetota > Acidimicrobiia > Acidimicrobiales > Ilumatobacteraceae > WLMZ01. The sequence goes on along the minus strand of WLMZ01000034.1, from coordinate 26,129 downwards.
GGCGAGGAGCCGCTGATTCCGAATCGGCACATCGTCTTTGCCAACAACGTCGTACTCAACCCGTCGGGGGCGGGTTCACAGTGGCAGCAGTTCCAGATCGACGGCCCGCTTGGTGTTGATCCGGCCAGCGGCGTGCCGTCGCCATCGCGTGCGGACGACGACCTGCACATCGTCGGCAACGTGATTTGGAACGGCCCGGTGGGTCATCCGTTGGGCACCGATGACGCCTGCCTCGCTGCGAACCCCACATGCAACGACACACAGATCACAGCGGAGAATGCGATCAACACCGTGCAGCCGGTGCTGCGCGACCCAGCCCATGGCGACTACCGCCTGACGCCGGACTCGGCAGCAGCCATGCCCGCATGGGCGATGGTCGCAGGTTTCGTTTGGGACTCCACGCCCATACCGGTTCCCCCGGGTATCGACCTTGTGGCCATCCCCGTGGCCGCAACCGCAGCATGCCCGGCGGTTCGCCTGGCCGCGCCGGGGCCGGTCTGTCTCGGGTGGTGAGCATCGTGCAGGTTCGCTCTATCGGCTGATGCATGGGTACCCTCGGTGGCATGGCAGACGACTCGGTACGGCGCATCGAACTGCTCGGCTCCGGTGGTATTCGCCTGGCCGCCGATGCCGTCGGCGATCCTGCCGATCCGCCAGCACTGCTGTTGCACGGCGGCGGCCAGACGAGACACTCATGGCATTCCACGATGCACCATCTCGGCGGTGCAGGTTGGTACGCGATCTCGATGGACCTGCGCGGCCACAGCGACAGTGAGTGGGATCCCAATGGCACCTACACGTTCGACGCCTTCGCTGACGATGTCATCGAGGTGTCCCGCTCCCTCGGCCGCCCGGCATTGATCGGCGCCTCGCTCGGTGGTATCTCAGCGCTTGGCGCGCTGGGGTTCACCCGCGACGACCCCGCCGGACGGGCGCTGGTGCTGGTCGATGTGGCCCCGCACATCGAGGAGACCGGAACCTCGCGCATTCGCGCGTTCATGAACGAGCACATGACCTCGGGGTTCGCCACGCTCGAAGAGGTTGCCGATGCCGTGCAGGCCTACAACCCGCACCGTCCCCGGCCCCACGATCTGTCGGGGCTCCGCAAGAACGTGCGCCTGCGCGACGACGGCCGCTGGTACTGGCACTGGGATCCCCGTTTCATCACCAGCCGCCCGCACGACGACGAGGCGCGTACGCTCGGGACCCGAACCGACACCCTGATCGAAGCGGCCAAGACCTTGACGGTGCCCACTCTGCTGGTGCGCGGTCGTCAGAGCGATCTGCTCAGCGAGGCCGGCGCGCAGGAGTTCCTGGCGATGGCACCTCACGCCCGCTTCGTGGATGTGGCCGATGCCGGGCACATGGTGGCGGGCGACAAGAACGACCTCTTCAACGACGCTGTCGTTTCGTTTCTGGCCGAGGTCCACAGCGCTTGAGCAGCCTGCTCCCATCATCGATGCGAGCCGCACCCATGATGGGAGCAGGGCAGCTCAGATGACCCGGACGGGAATGGACCGCGGCCCGCGAACCTGACCGCCGGCCCAGGTGACGAGCGAGGCGTCGGTGACCTCGAAATCGGGGATCTGCGCCAACCACTCCTCGACCGCGACGCGGATCTCCATGCGCGCCAGATTCGATCCGGCGCAGCGATGGATGCCAGCGCCGAACGCGACGTGGCGGTTGTGGAGCCGATCGAGCACCACGGTGTCGGGATCGGGGAAGACCTCGGGGTCGCGGTTGGCAGCCGGGAAGTTCATCAGGATGCGGTCGCCGGCCTTCATCGGGCAACCCTGGAATTCCTGGTCTTCGGAGAGCCGCCGCGCCATCGTGACCGGTGAATACGCGCGAAGGAACTCCTCGATGGCCGTGGGCATCAATTCGGGCTCGGCGACCAGGCGTCGGCGGTCCTCGGGATGTGTGGCGAGATGCCACATCGTTGAGCCGATCGATGACCACGTGGTGTCCACGCCAGCGATGAGCAGCAACGCGCACATGCCCATCACCACGGGGACCCCGATGGTCTCGCCCTCGTTCTCGGCCTGCAGCAGTTCGCTGATGAAGTCATCGCACGGGTTGGCCAGTCGTTGCTCGACCGCGCCCTGCAGATAGGTGACGAGGGCGATCACCCCGCCGCGCCGGCGCTCCTCGTCGTGAGCGAACTCGAGCACGTCGCGTACCCATCCGGTGAAGGTGGACGACATCGACTCTGGGACGCCAAGAATGTGGCCGATGACGCGAACAGGGATCTGCTGCGCGTATCCGGCAGCGGCATCACCGGCACCGTTCGCTGCGATCTCGTCGACGAGCCGACGGCACAGCTCGCGAGTAAACACCTCGTATTCAGCAACTCGGGCGGGGCTCATCGTCGGCAGGATCAGGCGCCTGGTCCAGGTGTGCAATGGTGGGTCAGCGCTGATGGGTGGCAGGCCGGCAGTGAGTAGGGGAGATGCGCCAGCCGAGTCGCCGATGCCCAGTACCGGCACGACGCTGATGCCGTTGGCTGATGGAAACCGCTCGATGTCGCGGGCGATTTCGGTGACGTCGGCGTACCGCGTGGGCAGCCACGACCCGCCCCAGCGGTCGGTGTGCGCGATCGGGCAGACCTCGCGCAGTTCGGCCCAGATGCCGTAGGGGTCTGTCACATACGCAGGGTCGAAGATGTCGTAGTCCGTTGCCCAGTTCTGTACCGGAGGCGTTTGGTTTGTCATGGTCGGATCAGGCTCTCGCTCGCGTTCTGGGCATTCTGGGCCTACGTAGTTTCGATGACGACGAGGTCATCGAGCGAATCGTCCGGAACGAGATTTCCTTCAATGTGGATCTTGGGCAGCCAGCGCAGCCACGAGGGAAACCACCAGTTCGCACCACCGAGCAGCTCCATCGCTGCAGGCACAAGGATCATTCGCACGACGGTGGCGTCGATGAACACTGCGACCGCCAGACCGAGGCCGAACTCTTTGATGACGCGCTGGTCGCCGGCCACGAAGCTGCCGAACACACACACCATGATCGCTGCCGCAGCAGTGATCACCCGGGCCGTGGTGGCGAGGCCGTTGGCGACGGCTTCGCGGTTGTCGTGCCCGTTGGTGTCGTATTCCTCCTTCATCCGACTGAGGAGGAACACTTCGTAGTCCATCGAGAGGCCGAACAGGATGGCGAACATCATCATCGGCAGGAAGCTCTCGATCGGCCCGGTGCGACCGACACCGATGAGGTTCTTGCCCCACCCGAACTGGAAGACCGCAACGAGCACGCCGTACGCCGCACCAATCGACAACAGGTTCATGATGACGGCCTTGATCGGCACGACCAACGACCGGAAGACCACCAGCAGCAGCAGGAAACTGAGCGCAAGGACGACCCCGATGAACAGCGGCAGCCGGCTCTGCATCTTGCTGGCAATGTCATCGAACGAGGCGGTGACGCCGCCGACGTGAACCTGGATGTCGGTCCCTTGGACGGCAGTGGGGATGATGTCGTGACGGAGCGAATTGATCAGGTCGACGGTCCGTTGGTCCTGCGAGGTGGTGGTGGGGATGACGCGAATGATTGCTGCGTTGTTGGCTGTGTTCGGTTGTGGTGGCGTGGCCTGGGCCACGCCCGGTGTGTGGCTGATCGTGTCGGCGAGCTGGGCGAGCACGGCGAGGTCCTGTGGCCCTTGGATGGCCGCCGCGAGCAGCAACGGCCCGCTGGCGCCGGCACCGAACCCCTCGGCCTTCAGGTCGTAGGCGCGTCGCGTGGTTTGGGTGGTCGGGCTGTTGCTCTCGTCGGACGATCCAAGGCGGATCGAGAACGCAGGCACGGCGAGGGTGATCAGGACCGCTAGGCCGAGCACCACGAAGGGCACGGGGTGTCGCTGGAGGAAGTGGCCCCATCGGTAGCCAACGGTGGTGCGCGGGTCGCGGATCTTGCCGACACCGGGCAACTTGAGCTTGTCGATGTTGTGGCCAACGAAGCCCAACAACGCAGGGAGCAACGTGATGGAGGCGAGCATCGTGACGGCCACCACGCCTGCAGCACCGACGCCCAATCCGCCGATGAAGGCGATACCGATCAGCAGCATGCCGAGCAGCGAGATCACCACCGTCGTTCCGGCGAACAGCACGGCCCGTCCAGCGGTGTCGAGCGCAGTCACCACAGCGGTCTCCGGGTCGAGGCCGTCATGGAGCCCGTGCCGGTAGCGGGTGACGATGAACAACGCGTAGTCGATACCAACACCGAGTCCGATCATGGCGGCCAGTTGCGTCGCGAAGTCGGGAACCGAGGTGAGGTGGGAGATGAGGCCCACGACCGCCAGCCCGACGCCGATGCCGAACAGGGCCGTGAGGATCGGGAGCCCCATGGCCAGGATTGAACCGAACGCGATCATCAGGATCACGATGGCGGCGAGGAGCCCGATCAGTTCGCTGTTGCCCAGGCTCGGCGTTACCCGGAACGCCCGACCCCCGCCCTCGACCTGCAGCCCCTGCCCTCCAGCGGCATCAACCAGTGCCACCAGTTGGGTCTTGGTAGGTGTCGGAATTTTCTGCCCGTCGACATCGATGTGCACGATCGCGTAGGCGATGGTGCCGTCCTTGCTGATCTGATGCGACCCGGCAGCGTCGTAGGGTCCGGAGACCCCGGTGACGTGGGCGACATTGGAGATCTGCGCGAAGAGGGTCTCCATGCGCTGCTGAATCGCAGGATCGGCAACGCCGACTGGCGCCTTGAAGACGATGTCGGCCGTGCCGCCGGCCTGTGTGGGGAACCGGCTCTGCAACAGATCGGCCGCTGCCTGTGAGTCGGTGCCGCCCAGTTGAAAGCTCTCGCTCCATGCGGATCCGGCGCTCTTGCCGATGAGCGACACCCCGACGAGCAGGACGAGCCACCCGACGACGACGAGTCGGCGGTGGCGGTAGGACAATCGGGCAATACGGGCCAGCATGGGGGGTCTCCTCGGCAACGCTCGGTTGCGCTCGGTACGACATTAGGCAGCAGGACTGCCAAATGTGCGACGCGGGTCAGACGCCGAGGCTGCCGCGCGCAGCGCGCTCGAACAACCGAAACGGCAGCAGGCGCTTGCCCAACAGGCCGACGCGCTCATCGAGGCTGCCGGCCGAGACGCGCCGGGGCGGACGGGCGGCGGTAAGCACCCGTTCCACCGTGGCCGCCAGTGCACCGGGTGCTGCACCGTTGACCTCGTCGTGCTCCATCACGCCGATCGCCTTCGTCTGTGCGACGGCGTACGGATTGTCCGCCTCGGGAGCATCGATCAGCAGGCGGCTCGCGGTGAAGCCGGTGCTGAAGTTGCCCGGCTGGACCAGCGTGACATCGATTCCGAACGGTGCCACCTCGTAGGCCAATGCCTCGCCGTAGCCCTCCATCGCAAACTTGCTGGCCGAGTAGAACGCCTGGAACGGAATGCCGAGCACCCCGCCGATGGAGCTCATCAGCACGATCCGACCACCACCCTGTTGACGCATCTCCGGCAACGCCGCCTGCGCGGTGCGGACGGCTCCCCAGAAGTTGGTCTCCAGCTGCGCCTTCGCCAGGTGGATCGGCGTGTCTTCGACTGCACCCGCCAGTCCCCATCCGGCGCATGCGAGCAGCGCATCGAGGCGACCGTGTTGGGCGACGACATCGGCGACTCCGCGTGTGACCGATTCATCGTCGTCCACGTCCATCACGAGCGGTTGCCAACCGCCGGGTGACGAGCCGCGTCGGCTCGCGCCGATCACCGTCCACCCCGATGCCTGCAGGCGGTTCGCGCACGCCAGGCCCAAACCGCTCGACGCCCCTGTGATGAGAATCACCCGGGATGTGCTGCCCCTACCCTGCCCGCGTCCCGCACGACTACTCATGCGCCGATCGTAACGACCGCCGCTGTCAGAGGTGGCGGTTAGGCTCTCGTCACACCCCGACCGTTCTGAGGACGCCACCGTGACCATCACCTATCGAGCCGCTGATATTCCTGCTGCTGACCTTGCTGCCAAGCCGCTCGGGCAGCCCTCGGCCGAGCCGCTCTCGGGCGAGATCACGACCCGCAGTCAGGTGTTCTTCACCAGCCCCGACGACCGCATCGTGTCGGGTACCTGGGAGTGCGAACCGGGCGCCTCGCGCTGGGAGTTCACCGGCCGCGGTGAGATCATCCACGTGCTCTCGGGCCGTATGACCGTGCAACGCGACGGCGAGGACGGTGTCGAGCTGACCGCCGGCTCGAGCGCCGTGTTCGAACTCGGTTGGTGCGGCACATGGACCGTGCACGAGACCCTGCGCAAGGTGTTCGTGGTCTACCGCCCCTGACGGGCGGCGGCGGTACCCCGCCAGTACAGTTCGATCAAGGAGTTGGTCACCATGGAACTGTGGTCTCGGCGGCAGGCATTGGCCCTGGGCGCCGGAGCGCTTGTGCTCGCCGGATGCGCATCATCGGGTTCGTCATCGACGGGTCCATCGGCGTCCGCGGCGCTGGTTGGCCCCACCGATCCAGCGGTCGAACGTCGTGACGCACTGAGGCGTCGCTCCGGTGCTGCCACCGTGGCGGCAACTGTGCATGCTGCGCAGCGCACCGTGAACATCGGCGGGCGCGAAGTGTCGACGTGGGCGTTCGGTGACCGCCCGGGAAATGGGGGCATCCGCGCCAACGTGGGTGATGTGATTGAGGCCACATTCGACAATGGTCTGCCCTCCGCCAACACCTTGCACTGGCACGGCATCGCGTTGCGCAATGACATGGATGGCGTCCACGGCCTCACCCAAGCGGGCGTTGAAACGGGTGGGCGGTTCACCTATCGCTTCACCGTTCCCGATGCAGGCACGTTCTGGTTTCATCCGCACATGGGACTCGAACTCGACAAGGGCCTCTATGCGCCGTTGATCGTCGAGGACCCCAACGATCCGGTTGGCTTCGATGTCGATGTCACCCTCATGCTCGACGACTGGCTCGATGGCTATGGCCGAACACAAGAGCAGGTGCTGGCCGGGCTGCAGAGTGGTGGTGGCCATTCATCGCACATGGGTGGCACCACGGGCATGGGTGGAATGGGCGGGATGGGTGGCAGCACCGCTAGCGGTGGCATGGGCTCGATGATGACCGCCCTCACGGGCGACGTCACCTACCCACTGCACGTCATCAACGGGCGTGCGCCATCCGAGCGCGACACCGTCCAGGCGAAGGTCGGACAGCGAATCAGGATGCGCCTCATCAACGCCGGCTCCGACACGGCGTACCGCGTCGCGGTCGGTGGCCATCGCCTCACCGTCACCCATGCCGACGGGTTTGCGGTGGTGCCAGTGGAAGTGGACTCGCTCGTGCTGGCCATGGGTGAGCGCTACGACGTGATCGTCACCGCGCAGTCAGGGGCCTTCCCGATTGTGGCGGTGCCCGAGGGTAAGGCCGACCCCGCTGGCGAGGCAGTGTTGCGCACGGTCGAGGGGGCGGCGGCGCCGATGGTGGGTTCGCGGCCCAGTGAGTTGTCCAGCCGGTTGCTGACCTACGCCGATCTCGTGGCAACTGATGCGGTCCGTCTTCCAACGGCCAAAGCCGATCGCACACAGCAGATCAGCCTGACGGCAAATGCCTCGGGCTACACGCATGGGATCAACGGCAAGAGCTTCCCGGACGCAGCGCCCATCATTGTCCGCGAAGGCGAGCGATTGAGACTGCGCATTGCCAACGACACGATGATGTTCCACCCGATACACCTCCACGGTCACACGTTCCAGATGATCGGCAATGGCAGCGCGCGTAAGGACACCGTGATTGTGTTGCCCATGTCGGTGGTTGAGATCGACGTCGCCGCTGACAACCCCGGGCAGTGGATGCTGCACTGCCACAACACGTATCACTTCGAGACCGGCATGGCGACGGTGGTCTCGTATCGGACCTGAAACCGATGATGTAGGGTCATCGTGGTTCAAGGGGAGAGCCTGTTCACCAGGGGGTTTTCATGGACGTAGCGGTACTCGACGCAGGCTCTGACCAGCGCCGCCCAAGGATTCAAGTGGTGCCACTTCGTGGACTGCCGGTCGTGGCAGTGATGATCGGTTTCGTGATCTTCGCGATTGCATCGGATCGCACGTGGGCGCTGATGTTCTGTCATGTTGCCGGCGGTGGATTGTGGACCGGCATCGACCTGTTCGTCGGCCTCATCGTCGGGCCGATCATTGGTGGCATGTCGCCCCCGGCGCGTGCTGAGTTCACCGCCAAGTTCATGCCGAAGATGGTCATCATCATGCCGACCGTTGTCACCATGACGCTGGCATCAGGCCTGCAGATCGCGTTCAAGTACGGCAACCTGAATGCAGGCCGGGCGGCTCACGGCTGGTTGATTGCCTCGTTCATCGTGGTCGGCATCATGGCCGTCATCGCGTTGGGCGTGCTCGAGCCGGCCAACATCACGGTGCTGTTCGAGATGAACAAGGAAAACCCGAATCCGGAGATCATCGGCAACATGATGAAGCGCTTCATCTATACGGCAGGCATTACGGGCATCATGCAGATCGCCACGCTCATCATCATGACAAGGGTGGCAACGCTGTGAGCAACGAGAACCGCTTCCCGCCCATCACCCAACTCGCCACCGTGTCGCTCGCCGGCGTCGTGGTGGGCGGCATCCTGATGGCATCGTACGCACCCAGGCGCCCCCCGCTCCTCGTGCCCACGCTGTTGCTGGGCTTGTCAGTCGTGCTGCTCATCGTCGCCGTGGTGATGCTTGCGCGGCTGAACGACTTTGCGTGGACCACCTTCATGAAAGTGGCGCGGTGGGCTCAGCTGGCCTACATCGTGGTGGCCGGCATGATCGAGTTCTCGTTCGTGCGCAACCACACTCGTGGAGCACCCCTGCTGCTTGTCACCGCGATGCTCGTGGTGTTCGCGCTCGATGTGCCGCTGATCATCGCCACGACGGTGGCGCGCTACGCAACGCCCGGCCCCAAGGCCGCACCGGCGGGTTGATCAGCTGGCCAGGGCGGCCACGAGACCCTCTGGATTGTCCACCGTAACCGTCAGGCCGGAGTGGCGAACACGGCCGGTGGGCTCGATGCCAGGGACCGGGTGGCGAAATCGGATGCACACGCCGCGCTCTGCGTTGGTCGCAAAGGTGAGTCCACCATCAGCAGCCGACATTCGCGGCGGGCCGATGACCTTCCACAGCTTGTATGGGCCGGTAACGGCCACCTCGGCAATGTTGTCGAGCGAAGTGTGCACCACCCAGGGTCCGTAGCGCGCGGTGAACGCAGTGTCGGTCACCTCGACAGAGGCTCGCCGTTGGTCGAATACCACGGCCTGTGCCACCATGCCCGGCGCCCCAGCGAATCGCAGGGGAAATCGTTCCCTGCGATGCGCGGGGGCGGCGACGGGCTGTGATGTTGACGTTCTGACGCGACGTGTGGACATGCTCGGTAGTGCCCGAGTCAGGGTCACCCCAAACACGCCGAGTGTGGTGCTAGCGGGTTGTTGCTCAGGCGGTGAGGTTGGCCTCGATGGCGGCGACGAGCGCAGCGTCGTCGGGGGCAACCATCGGGCTGAAGCGGGTGACGGACCCGTCGGCGGTGATGAGGAACTTCTCGAAGTTCCAGCGGATGTCGCCGGAGTGGCCCTCGGCGTCGGCGATCTCGGTGAGCGCGGCGTAGATGGGGTGTCGCGTCTCGCCATTGACATCGATCTTCTCCATCAACGGGAAGGTCACGCCGTAGCTGGTGGAACAGAACGTGGCGATCTCGTTCGCTGAGCCCGGCTCTTGGCCGCCGAACTGGTTGCATGGGAAACCAACGACTGTGAACCCGCGGGCGGCGTACTTCTCTTGCAGCGCCTCGAGGCCTGTGTACTGCGGCGTGAGTCCGCACTTCGATGCCACGTTGACCGCAAGGATCGTCTGGCCGGCGAACGCGCCAAGGGTGGTTTCGTCGCCTGCGAGGGTGTGAATGGATTCAGTGAAGATCGTCATCGGGCCAGTGTGGTCGACCTGCCATTGGCGCGCAAGCCGTGTCCATCATTCGTCTGCGGTTCACAGCCTGTTCATGAAAACGGTCCCGGCTGCGTTTCCCGTCGGTATTACTCTGGGGGCGTGGTGGTGAATGAACTCGACGTGGACCATTTTCACCGTACGGGGTGGCTGCTGACGTCACCCTTCTTCGCTGAGCGGGTCAAGGATCTGCGCTCGTGGGTCGATGACGTGCAGTCATGGCCCGATGAGGGCGACTGGTTGCACTACCGCGAGCGCACCGAGTACGGCCCGCGCCTGTGTAGGACCGAGAACTTCGTTCCGTTCCATTCGCAATTACGTCAGCTGCTCACGGCCGGCCCGATCCTCGAGATCGCAGGAGCGCTGCTCGGCGAGCCGGCTCTGCTGTACAAGGAGAAGATCAACTACAAGATGGCCGGCGGGGCGGGCTACGCGCCTCATCAAGACGCCCCCGCCTACCGCTTCGTCGACACGCACGTTTCCTGCATGATCGCGATCGATGACTCGCTCGTCGAGAACGGTTGCCTCGAAGTCGTCAGCGGCCACCACGAGAAGCTGCTTCCGGTGAACGGCCGGGGCTGCATCGTCGACGAGGTCGTGCAGCAGATGAGCTGGGAGGCGGTCGAGGTGAAAGCTGGCGACGTGCTGTGGTTCCATTCGCTCACCCCGCATCGCAGCGGCCCGAACAACTCGGCGTGCGATCGTCGGGCGATGTATCCCACGTTCAACGCGGCGAGTGAGGGCAACCTGCGCCAGGCGTACTACGAACAGAAGCTGCGCGAGTTCAACGAGACGCCCCGCACCGCTGGCACTGTGCAGGTCTCGCTGATCAACGACTTCGAGGGACGGCCCGTGTGAGCCGAACCGGTGTCGAGCAGTTCGACTCGGTGGACGAGATCATCTCGCTCTATGGCGGGTGGGGCCACGACCCCTACGACGAGGAGATCTCGCAGCTGTCGCACGCCGTGCAGTGCGCGCTGCTGGCACAGGACTGTGGCGCCAGCGCCGAGCTGGTGATCGCAGCGTTGCTGCACGATGTGGGCCATCTCATGGATGTGGCCGAACACGGAATCCGCCCCGATGGGTTCGTGGTCGACATGCGCCACGAGGCAACTGGGGCGCAGGCGCTGGCGAAGCTGTTCCCGGCCTCGGTGACCGGACCGATTGCATTGCACGTGGAAGCCAAGCGGTGGCGGTGCGCTGTCGATGTCGAGTATCTGCGCACACTGAGCCCCGCCTCGGTCGCGAGCCTCGGCCTGCAGGGCGGACCGATGTCCGCCCACGAGCGAGCCCGTTTCGAGACGCATCCACAGTGGCGTGCTGCGACCCAGCTGCGCAATTGGGATGACACCGCCAAGAACGCCGATGCAGTCGACCCGCCATTCGCTGCGTTTGTGCCCCTGATGCGCAGCGTCGCCCGCTGACGGGCGGCTCGCGTCGGCACCGACGTCTGATGCTGCGGGCAGGGCCGAAGGACTCTTGCGGCCACGAATTACTGGTGCGACAGTGGCCGCTGATGGTGATCGATGTCCGGACATCAGGAGGCCGAGGATGAAGCGGTTGTCGAGCATCGCGGTGTTATGCCTCGTGGTCGGCGCATGCTCGTCGGGTAGCGGTGGTTCGAGCCCCACGTTCACAGCGGTACCGGCAACCGACCCGGCAGGCTCTGAGCCAACAACAACCCCAACGACAACGTCCCCAACCGGCTTGCCATCGGTCACTGATACGGCGGAAGCGGTTGCGTACCTGGCCTCGCACGGCGTGAAGTGCGACAGGGTCGATGTCGAGAACGAGGGCGCCACCGAGTCGCCGGTCGGCGCCTACGCCAGAGCGATGTGTTACCGCACCGGGGCCGAAACACTGGAACTGCTGGTGTACCGGTCCAGCGCCGATCGCGATCTGAAGCGCCCGGAGATGATGAGCCTGCCGTGCGACACGTCGGCCGATCTGAAAGCACTCGCAGGTGCGGTGATGACCCTGGCCGAGGGTGAGAACTTCGATGTCCGCGCCGCCGACAGCGATGATCTCACCCGTGATTCATTGGCGCTGCTGAATGCGGCGACCGAGAAGGCTGCACGCGTCACCGGGCTGCGCATCGGTCACGCCAGCTTCACGTGCGCGACTGGGTCGTAGCGGGCGCCTGGTTCAGGTGGCGATGGCCCACACGGCCGCGAAATGGGCGCCGGCGGCAACCACGGTGAACACGTGCCACACCTCGTGGTAGCCGAACACGGATGGCCGTAGCCGCGGCCAGTGCTTCCCGAACGAGATTGCCCCGGCGATGTAGAGCCCTCCGGCGACCATGAACAACAGCGCGGGGCGCACGCCACCGTGGCGCCACAGCGCCGGGAGGAGCAGGCCGGCGAGCACGCTGACCCCCGCATAGAAGATGCTGCCAACGCCGTCACCCCGGCCCCACCGGGCGATCTTGAACCCTGCACCCGCCAGTGAGGCCGACCAGATGACAGCGAGCAGGGCTGTGCCGGCTGCACCGGGCATCACGATCAGCGCGATCGGCGTGGACGAACCAGCGATTGCAGCAAAGATCATTGCGTGGTCGGCGCGCCGCCACCCGGACCGTGCCCGCAGGCTGTTCACCCAACGGTGGTAGGTGACCGAGACCGTCAGCATCGAACTCAACCCGGCGGCGTACAGCGCAATGCCGACCCTGGCCCGGGTCGTGTCGGCGAACACGATGAGCAACGTCAGGGCGGGCACTGCCAGATACAGCGCGATGAGGTGCACGCGCCCCCTCCACGATGGACGCGTCGGACTGCCGAGCGACACGTCGCGTCCGGCGTCGCTGCCGAAGCGGGTGCTCAGCGATGGGCGGGTCGCGATGAGCGATGAATGGGGGGTGCTCATGAGTCGCACCGTAGTCACTGCCGGAAAGAAATGGGCCGCGGCTCTGCCGGTGCATCCACCTGCGTTTACGCTCGGACGATGTCGCTGAAATGGTTTCGTCCAGTCGTTGTGTTCGTCGTGCTGGCGGGATGCTCGTCATCGGGCCCGAGCACAGCAACCGTGCTGTCTGGGACCACCGTTGCGCCGGCGGGCTCTGCTGCCCCGACTCCTGAATCAACCCCACTGTCAACCCCTTCGTCAACCCCTGTAGCGGATTCAACGGCACCGGAGTTTCGCCCCGACGCTGTGGGCCAAGCGGTGGTGGATGGTCCAATCACCACGGGCAACGGGGCTGTGGTGCTCAGCGCCGGCGCCCCCGATCTCGCTGCGGTCGGTTATGTGCAGGAGGAGTACTTCATCTCGGGGACCGCCTCGGCATTCCGATCGGCGACATCCTTGAGCGCCGATGGGCGCTGGTCGGCGACCCCGGTGAACCCGGCGCCGTATACCACTCGAATTGTGGTTCGGCGCCCAGTCGATGCGGCCAGATCGAACGGCACCGTTGCCGTCGAATGGCTCAACGTGACGGCTGGCTTCGACACTGCGCCCGACTGGACGGGTGCGCACGTGGAGATGATCCGGTCCGGCTGGACATGGGTCGGCGTGTCGGCGCAGGCGGTCGGCATCGTCGGCAGCAAACGATCCCTCGTCGCGGCGCTGGCGTTGAAGAACGCCGACCCGGTTCGATACGGCCCGCTTTCGCACCCCGGCGACAACTACTCGTACGACATCTTCAGCCAGGCCGGTGCGCTCGTGCGCACGAAGTGGCAGCAGGTGCTCGGCGGTATCGAGCCCAAGCACATCCTGGCCCTGGGTGAATCCCAGTCGGCGTTCCGGCTCACGACCTACGTGAATGCCGTTGCGCCCATTGCCGATGTGTACGACGGCTTCATGCTGCACAGCCGGGGGGCGATCGGTGCTCCGCTGTTCTCAACGCCCTTTCAACAACTCCGTGCGCCCGACCCCACGCTGTTGCGCACCGATCACGCAGTGCCGGTGCTGGTGTTCGAGACCGAGACCGACATGGTCGCCAAGGGCTTGGACTATCGGCGGGTGGACCAGCCCGACGACGCGTTCATCCGTGGTTGGCAGGTTCCGGGTACGGCTCATCAGGACCTCTACGGCCTCGGTATCGGTGATGGCGATCTCGGTGATGGTGCGGCCGACGTGGCGTTGTTCGCATCAATGTCGGACCCCCCGAACGCGATCTACGGCGGGGTGATCACCTGCGAGGTCCCGATCAACACCGGCCCGCACCCATACGTGCTCCGTGCTGCGCTGGCGGCGCTGAACACCTGGGTCGCCACCGGTAGCGCGCCAACGTCGATGCCCGCCATCGAGCTGAATGCGTCGGGCGATCTGGTGCTCGACGATGCCGGCAATGCTCGCGGTGGTATTCGCACTCCGCACCTCGATGCCCCGATCGCGCAACTGTCGGGCATTGGCCAGCCGATGGGCAAGAGCTTCTGTGGGCTGTTCGGCACCACCACGCCGCTCGACGCAACGACCCTCGCAGCGAAGTACCCAACGCATGAGGCCTTCGTCCGAGCGTGGGAAACGGCACTCGATCATGCTGTGGCATCGGGTGCCGTGCTGCCGGCAGACGCCGTGCAGCTTCGTACTGCTGCGCAGACTTCTGTCATCGGCGCCCCCTAGCGACAACTCGGTCCTGTTAAGCGCGCAACACCACGAGGAACTGCCCGCCACCCGCTTCGACCTCGGTGGTGGCGCGCATGTCGGGACGAAGCCGCGAGATGCGGTCGGCCAGCCAGGTGGCGGCATCTTGGGCGTCTGTGCGGGTGGGGCAGCGGGCCATGATCTCGCGACCGCCCTTTCGCTGCAGACGATCGACGCTCATGATGATCACGCCGGGATCGACCACGAACAAGTGGTCGGGCCACGGCACCACGGGCGTGACGGCACCCTTGCGCGTGTTGCAGGCGCGATGGGCCAGGCGCTCGGTAGCCGCACCCGCTTTGCTCTTCGATTTCGTTGTGATGCTGTCGATGCTGGGACCCCGCGCATCGTTGACCGACATCTCAGGATCAACGGGTTCGTCGCACAGCCAGCAACGCCACGCGTCGCGCGCGCCTACCTCGTCGAGCCGACTCATGCTGTGTGCCGTGGCGGCATTTGGTGACTGCGCATGACCGCACCGTAGCGGCACGGCTGCGCAGGTCGACACCGATCTGATCGCCTCGGAGCCGGTCAGCCGCCCATCGAGGCGCCGGGGAAGAACGGAAGTGTCCGCACCCGGGTACCGGTGAGCTTGGCGTAGGCGTTGGCCAGCGCTGGCGCCACGGCGGGCACTGCGACCTCGCCGACGCCGCCGAGGAAGGCCATGCCGCTCTGGATGATCTGGACCGTGATGGCAGGCGTTTCGCTCATCTTGAGCATGCGCGTGTTGGAGAAGTTGCGGCTGCTGGCCCTGCCGCTGGAGAACGTGGTCTGTCCCCACAGCGATGCGGTGAGGCCATGGATGATGCCGCCCTGCATCTGCCCCTCGACCTGCCCGGGGTTCACGGCCAGGCCGCAATCCACCGCACAGGCGACCCGGTTGACCTTGATCGCGCCAAGCACCGGCTGGGAGACCTCTATCGCGAGTGCCACGATGCTACCGAAGCCGTTCGAGACGGCGAGGCCGCGTGCGACCCCGGCCGCCGGTGGCGTTGCCCAACCGATCATTGATGCAGCGGCGTTGAGTACGGCGAGTGTGCGGGGATCACCGACCAGCAAACTCTGGCGGAACGCGAGCGGGTCTGCGCCGATGGCCAGCGCGGCCTCGTCGATTGCGGATTCCACGGCAAAGGTGTTGATCGAGTTGCCGACCGAGCGCCAGAAACCAACGGGAACCGCTGCGGGGTGGCGGACGTATTCGACGAGCCGGTTCGGAAGTGCGTAGGGCAGGTGGGTGGCACCTTCGACGTTGTCGTTGCCCGAGGGTCCCATCCAGCCACGCTGGAACAACGGTGAGGGGGCCACGGTGCGGGCGGCATACGAGGTGGGGGTGCCCGAGCCATCGAGACCGAGGCGCACGCGTACGAGGCCCATCGGGCGGTATTGGTCGTGTCCGAAATCTTCCTCGCGTGACCACACCAACTGCACGGGCTTGCCGACGGCCTTGGCCACCTTCACGGCCTGGGCGATGTAGTCCTGTTCGATCTTGCGTCCGAGCCCGCCGCCGAGCAGGGTGGGGTGCACGGTGATGGACGCAGCGGGCAGACCGGTGATGGCCGCCGCAGTGCCCACGACCCAGCCGGGTGCTTGCGTGGGTGCCCAGATCTCGGCGGTGGAGCCGGTGATGCTGACGGTGCAGTTGGGCACCTCCATGCACACATGAGCGAGATATGGCAGTTGGTAGGTGGCATCGATCTTGGTGGTCGCCGCTGCGAACGCCCCCGGGGCGTCGCCGACCTGCTCGGCCAGCGGGAACCCGGGCGTGCCCGAAGCCATGAGCGTGTTGGCCTGGGCGAGGATGGTCGATGACGTGAGCTGTGATGCGTTGGCCGGCGTGTTCCACGACACCGACATGTTGGCTGCGGCGTTCATCGCTGCCCAGGTGTTGGTGGCAACAACGGCCACGGCGTTGCCGAGTGGCACCACCGCCAGGGCTCCGGTTGGGACGGCGGGAGTGACCTTCAGCGTGCCGCCGATGGTGGGGCAGTTCTTGATCGCGGCGAAGACCATGCCGGGTATCCGGACGTCGATGCCGAACACCGCTGAACCGTTCACCTTGCCGGGCAGATCGGTGCGCTTGGCGGTGGTGCCAACGATGCGGAACTTCGACGGGTCGGTCAACGGCGGGCTGCTCGGAGGCGTGATGCCTGCAGCGGCGCTGGCGAGTTGGGCGTAGGTGAGCGTGGCGGCGGTGACGTTGTTGGTCACCACGCCGTGTGCGGCGGTGCACGAAGCGGTCGGGACCGACCATTGTGCTGCCGCCGCGCCGAGCAGCATCTCGCGTGCCTGCGCGCCGGCGAGTCGCATCGAATGGAAGTTGCCGCGTACGCCGTAGCTACCGCCTGTGATGTACGACTGCGATGCCGGTGCGGCCTGCGTGCGTACCTGGGCCCAGTCGACCATGAGTTCTTCGGCCACTGCCTGAGCGAGGCCGGTCATGATGCCCTGCCCCATCTCGGCGCCGCCGAAACCGATCGTTACCGTGTTGTCCGTGTTGACGGTGATCCACCCGGTCACGGCCGCACCGGAGGGAGCGGACGCGGCGAGGGCCTTGGCCATCGAGCCCACGGGCGAGCCGTCGAGCGCGAAGACGAGCAGCGCTCCGACGCCACCCCCAAGAAATCCGCGGCGACCGACGGACAATGACGTGCTGGTGGTGTGCTGAGATGCGGTGTCGTTGCTCATGTTGGTTCCCCTCACTGGCCCGAAGCCAATTTGATTGCTGCACGAACGCGTGGGTAGGTGCCACAGGCGCAGATGTTGCTGAGCGCCGAATCGATGGCAGCATCGGTGGGCTTGGAGTTTCCGGCGAGCAACTTCGTGGCGCACATGAGCATCCCTGACTGGCAGTATCCGCACTGCGGGGCCTGGACATCGATGAATGCCTGTTGCAGGCGCACACCGACCGGCGTGGCAGCGAGCCCCTCGATCGTGGTGACCTTCACCGCGAGGACTTCTTTCACGGGAATGTGGCAGCTCTTCTCGGGCGAGCCGTCGATCCAGACTGTGCAGGCCTTGCAGATCTCTACGCCACATCCGTACTTGGTCCCGGTCAGGCCGACCACGTCGCGGAGCACCCACAGCAGCGGGGTGGCCGGATCGACGTTCACGGGGTACACCTTGCCGTTGATATTCAAAGACATTGCCGTCATGTGGGGTTCCCATCTTTTTGAGCGCTGGTGCCGATTCACCATTAGTGCTAGCCATATCGGCAGCTCTGGGCCAGGCTTGAGGAAAATGTTGGTAAGAATGCGCGAGTGGGACGATTCGGCAGTGTTGCGCCCTTGCCGAGGCGCCGTCGGAGTCGACGATCGCGCAAGAACATGGGGGCGCATTCGCGTAGATTTGAGTTTGCGCGCCGCATGTGGCCATGAGCGGGATAAGGTCTCCGGTTGAGCGCCGTCGGCGACTCATTCTGTTAGGAAACGTAATGACCACAGGTACTGTCAAGTTCTTCAACGCCGAAAAGGGTTTCGGCTTCATTTCTCGTGAGGGTGGTGCCGACGTGTTCGTGCATTTCTCCAACATCGAGGGCAGCGGCTACAAGTCGCTCAACGAGGGTGACACCGTTGAGTTCGAAGTCGCCCCGGGCAAGAAGGGCGAAGAAGCCCAGAAGGTTCGCGTCATCTGATTCGCTTCCCTGTCGGGTCTGGAGCCTTCGGGCTGCAGACCCGACAGGGAACAATCGAATGTTCACACCCCGCCGTTCGGACGATCGTCCGTGCGGATTTTTGCGTTTTCGGACATGACCGGTTCTTGACCCATCTGTCGTAACCAGCGTGCGTGCGAGCCCACGGCCGCCGTGACGCTGGGGTGTACCCGGTATTCCACGCCCCGCTCGGCGCACGCAGCCTCGAGACGCGGCGCGATGAGTTGATAGGTGGTGTGCGGCAGTTTTGGCGCCAAGTGGTGTTCGATCTGATAGTCGAGGCCACCCATCAGCCAGTGCAGGAACCCGCGAACCACAGGGACCTTGCAGCGGATGTCGACCGTGGTGCGCAGTTGGTGCAGCTCGAAGTCCGAACCCCGCCGGGGAGCATCGGGGGTGAAGAACTCGGCGATGTCCACGCAATGGGCGAGCTGGAAGATGTTGGCGAGCAGGAACCCGACGAGCCACGAGCACGCGACGTAGAAGCCGAGCACGCCCCACCAGGGGTGGAACGCCATCGGCAGCACGATGGCCCAGCCGAGATGGACGAGCTTTCCGAACAGGATCAGCGCCACGTCACGTTTGCGTGGCGTCACGGGCAGGGCGTGATTGCCGACCTTGCGATGCAGCAGGGTCGCATAGTCCGATGCCACGAACCACTGGATGGTGAGGAAGCCATAGAGCACCCACATGTACAGGTGTTGGTAGCGATGGCGGGGATGCCATGGTTGCTGCGGTGCCAGCCGGGCGAACGGCATCTGGTCGATGTCGGTGTCGAAGCCGACCACGTTGGTGTTGCCGTGATGCAGCTTGTTGTGCTTGAAGCGCCACAGGTACGAGCTGGCACCGAGCAGGTCCGAACTCCATCCGGCGATGCGCGCCACGCGGGTGGTCCGGCTGAACGCGCCGTGGTTGCCGTCGTGCATCACGCCGGTTGCCGTGGCCACGCAGGCAACGACGAGCACCAGCGCGAACCCGACACGCAGGAGGAACCCGACCGGGGCGAACACCAGCGCCGCATAGCTGCTGAGGGCCAGCACGGCGATGAAGGCCGCCTTGCGGTGCAATCGACGGCGGCCCCAGGCGATTTCATCGGCCGTGGGCATCATCATCTGGGTGAGGCTCGGCGAACTGAGGGGAATGTCGGCGACGGTTTTCACGGCCACTCCTTTGCCATCATGACCGCATGGCCTGCTGTCATGGTGACATCGTCGTGGTGGGTCGCCTAGGGCCGAATGGCCCAACGGATCATCCGACGATCGTCACCCGGCCGGCCACGAACACGCCCTCAGTAGATCGTCTGGCGGACACGTTCGGGGTAGGCGTCGTCGTAGGCCTTGCCGTCGAATTCGCCTGCGGTGATGGCCGCCATGATCTCGCCCACTGTCGGCAGGTCGGCGGCATCGCGGAAGCCCGCCGGGTCCCACAGGTGCGCGCGAATGAGCGCCTTCGGGCACTGGGTGTAGACCGAGGTCGTCGTCACCACGACGACCGTCGTCGGCCGCTTGTCGCCCATCGCGAAACTGTCGCAGAGCTCGCTGTCGGTGCTGATCTGTGCCGTGCCGTTGACACGTAGCGTGATGCCGATCCCAGGCACCAGGAACAGCAGGCCGATCCGCGGGTCGGCGACGATGTTGCGCAGCGTGTCGAGACGGTTGTTGCCACGCCGGTCGGGCATGGCCAGCGTGCGGCTGTCGAGCACACGTACGAACCCGGCTGGGTCGCCGCGCGGCGAGCAGTCGAGCCCACCTGGGCCCGACGTGGCCACCAACACGAACGGCGAGGCCTCGACATAGGCGCGATGTAGATCGGTGAGGTGATCGACCTCTTTGGTGAGGGCGAGCTGCATGGGCTCTCCGTAGAGCGCCTCCAACTGGTCGAGTGTTTGGATGATGGCCACTCAGCGAGATTACTGCGGGACCGTAGAGTGGGCCCATGAGTTTCGGACAGCAATCGGGGCCACCGGCGTCGAACAAGCAGATCGCACTTCTCCAAGAGTTGCTGAACAACGACGGCTTCGACTTTGCCACCGCCCGGCATCGGTACGGACTCACGCAACGTCAGGCCCGCGGCAAGTTCACCATCGGTGAAGCTGCGGAGTTGATCGAACGCCTCACCAATGCGGCCGAATCCGGCGAGGATGGCGGCGTCCCGCATTTCGACGACCCTGCGGCGGTGAAGGCCCAGCAGCGCATCGATGTACAGCGCGACTCACTACTGCGCGGTATCCCCGCCGAGGTGTTGGCCGACGAATTGGAACGGCGCGGCTGGGCAGTGATCCCACCGGCGTGAGCCGTGAGATGGTCAGGCGGTGGGGGCGGTTCGGGCTCGGGTGATCTCGTAGCAGGCCAGGGCGGCTGCTGCCGACACGTTCAGTGACGACAACCGGCCGAGCATGGGAATGCTCACGATCACGTCGCAGCGCTCGCGTGCCAGGCGTGACAGGCCGGCACCCTCGGCGCCGAGCACCAGGCACACGCCCTCGGTAGCCAGATCGCCGATCTCGAACAGGGTGCGGTCGGCGGCGTCGTCGAGCCCGATGATCCAGATGCCGGCATCCTTCATGCGGATCAGCGCCTGGGGGAGCCCGCCCACAACGGCCATTGGCACGTGCTCGACGGCGCCAGCCGCGGCCTTGGCGGCGGTGGGAGTGATGTGGACGGCGCGGTGACGGGGCAGGACAACACCATCGACCCCGGCGCCATCGCAGCAGCGCAACAGCGCGCCGAGGTTGCCGGGGTCGGTGACGCCATCGACGGCCACCAGGAACGGGGCGCGCCCGGCACGGCGCTTGATCATGTCGGCGAAATCGGCCTCGGGCAGCGGGTGGGCAAACGCGATGACGCCCTGTGGGGCCTCGCTGCGGGCAACGGCTTCGAGCTTGCGGCGGTTCACGGCGAGCAGCATGACGCGCTCGTTCTTGGCCATCTGCACGATGTCGTCGATGACCTCGTTCTCGTCGAGGTCGGATGCGATCCAGATCTCCTTGACCTTGCGCTTGCCGGCGATGAGCAGCTCGCGAACGGCCTGACGGCCCTCGACCTGCTCGCCGCCGAGTGTCTTTTCGGGCTTGCGCATGGGGGTCTCGCCGGGTCGGGTCACCCCGCCGGTGCGGCCAGCGCCACGCGAGGCGAACTGGCGCGAACCTGTATTGCGGCTGCCGCCGCCGCCGCCACCGCCACCCGAACGCGAGCCGCTTGACGAGCGTGCGCCGGTGCCGCCTGCGGAGCGTGAGCCGGTGCCCTTGGGCCCGGAAGTACGCCCGGCGCCACCGGATGTGGGCCGACCGGCCGATCGACCACGGCCCGATCCCGAACCTGATGATGCACCACGAGGCGCCATGCGATGTCCTTACTCTCCGAGCCGCACTACTACGGCTGCGTTGCTTGGCGCAGGATGACTGCGACAGCCCAACAGGCAATACCTTCGTTGCGTCCGAGCGCACCAAGACCCTCGGCCCGACGACCCTTCACCGTGACAGGTGCACCGGTGGCCATACTGAGACGCTGCTGCATTTCGTCGCGCCGGGGCGCCAACTTCGGCTGTTCGCAGACCACCGAACAGTCGACGTTGCCAATCATCCAACCAGCATCGGTGACCAAACCCGCCGCGTGACGCAGCAACATCAACGAATCTGCGCCAGCCCAGCGGGCGTCGGTGTCGGGAAAGTGCTGTCCGATATCGCCCAGACCGGCGGCTCCGAGCAGTGCGTCGGTGACGGCGTGGGCAACGGCATCGGCATCGCTGTGCCCGTGCAGGCCGCGCTCGCCGTCGAACACGACGCCGCCGAGCACCAGCGCGCGCTGGGGATCGTCGCTGAACCGGTGAATATCGAATCCCTGCCCGACCCGGATGATTGGCAGCGTCATGCCAGACCCACCTTGGCCCGGGCCCATTCGAGATCGGCCGGGAAGGTGATCTTGCGGTTGTCGATCTCGCCGGCGACGACCATCACGGTTCCCCCGAGCGCTTCGACCAGCGCCGCATCGTCGGTGCTCTCGGCCCCCGTGGCGTGGGCAGCTCGCAGCGCCGATGCCCGGAACGCCTGTGGCGTCTGGACCGCACGGAGAGCAGCCCGATCCGGTGTGCCGACCACGAGCCCGCTGGCAGTGATGATCTTGATCGTGTCGGTCACTTCCATCCCCGGAATCGCGCAATCGACGCCGTTGGCAACTGCGTCGATGACAGCGGTGTACAGGCCGGGGGAGGCAAAGGGTCGGGCAGCATCGTGCACACAAATGATCGTGGCATCTATCGGGACAGCATCCAGGCCATGACGCACTGACTCACTGCGCGTCGCGCCTCCTGCCACACCCTCCTCGGCGACGGCATCGGCCTCGGGGACCACCAGCACCACGCCGTCGGACATCTCGCGGGCGGTTCCCATCGACCAGTCGAGCACCCGGGCGGCACCGAGTGCCTCGTATTGTTTCGGGCGACCGAAACGTTGCGAGGACCCGCCGGCGACCACGATGGTCCACACTTTCTCGGGCAGGGTCTGTGACATGGGTGTAGACGGTAGTACCGTCTCGGTGCCATGGCTCACGACGACGTTCTTGCCCAGACAGAATTCTTTGCCGACGCCACTCGTGAAGAACTCGAGGGCATCTTGTCGACCGCCACCGAGCAGTCCCTGGTGCGTGGCGATGTGTTGTTCCACGAGGGCGACGAGAGCGATGCGCTCTACGTGGTCCTGAGCGGCCGGGTGGCCGTCGCGATTGCCAACCCGATCGATAACCGCGAGACCATGGTTGGGCTGATGACCCCCGGTGACCTGTTCGGCGAGATGCCCATGCTCGATCACGGAGCCCGCTCGGCAAACGCGCGGGCGCTCGAGCCGTCCACGGTGCTGGCCATCCCGTATGTGGGGATTGTTTCCATGTTCAACGCCAACCCTGCACTGTTGTGGGGCGTCACCCGGTTGCTGGCCGGCCGGTTGCGCGAGACCAACGAAGCATTGGCCGACTCGGTGTTCCTCGATGTCACCGGCCGCACCGCCAAGCGCCTGCTCGAACTGGCCGATGGCCGCGACTCGTTTCTGCTACCCGTGACCCAAGAAGAACTTGCCGGCATGGTGGGGGCATCGCGCGAACGCGTCAACAAAGCCATTGCCAGCTTCATCCGTCTGGGTTGGCTCGACCAGCACGATCGTCGTTACACCATCAAGATGCGCGACCGTCTCGAGCTTCGCTCGCGCTGATCCGCATCAGGTTTCAGGACAGCCAGGCTTTCGTCCGGCGATAGGCATCAGCAGCGTCCTCCACCCGGTGGGCAGGGCGTGATACATCGTGGGCAAACCCGTGCTCGGCCTCGGGATAGCGAACCACGGTGACTCCGGTGGCCTCGAGTGCATCGACCTCGGGAGCCGGTGTGTAGGGGTCGCGTTCGCCGACGATGGCCAGCACCCGATCGGCATGGCCCGATGTCAGGTAGGTGAGTGGCTCGCCCTGGGTGGGGCTGCGCCATGCATCGGGAACCTGGATCATCCCGTAGAAGCTGACGATGCGATGGAACCGGTCGCTGCGTGACGCCTTGTGGCAGTACATGCCCCCGAGGCAGTAACCGAGTAGGTCGACTGTTGCACATTCGGTGGCATCGGCCGCCTCGAGCAGGTCGCGCAGGTGCACCTCGTCGTCGATCTGCGGCACCGCGGCGAAGCGGGGTTCGATGTCGGGCGACAGATCGCGGCCGGGAAACGGCTCGACGGCACAGACCACCATCTGCCATTCGTCGGCGAGTCGTTGCACCATCTCGTCGAACAGCGGGCGCAAGCCGAAGATATCGGGGGCGATGACGAGACCGCGGGTGGTCTGCCCAGTGGAGGGTCGGACGATCTCAGCAGAAGTGCCTGATGGCAGGGTGATGCGCATCGGGCCATGTTGCCATGCGGGTGGCCGTCACGGCGAAGGGCCGATTGCGGTCAGGCGTCGCGTCGTTCGTTGACGACGATGCCAATCGCAATGATGACCACCACCACGGCGCCGAGGTACAGCCCGCCGTGCAGTCGGCTGGGGTCGCCCGGCCCGAGTTCGCTACTGGCCATCGCGAACGCAGATTGGTACGGCAGCCACGGCGTTGGATTGTGCACGCCCGACGCGCTCAGCACGCCACGCACGATGTTCTCGAGCAGGAGCGGCCACAGGATGAACACGGCCACGGTGGCGGCCGAGTTACGGATGATGAGTCCGAGGCCATAACCGAACAACGACAGCATTCCGCACAGGATCACGATGCCGATCAACGCGGTCCTCCCGTTGCCGTCGATCGACAGTTGTGCGTTGCGGCCCGAGAGAATGATCGCCCCGATGCCGTAGGTGACGATCATCACGATGGTGGCGAAGATCGTCGTTGCGGCCAGCGAGACGCCAGCTTTGACCAAGAGCAGCGTGGCGCGCTGGGGCACCGCCGCAAATGTCGTGCGGATGGTGCCATGGCTGTACTCGCTGGTGAGGTTGAGCGCGCCGATGACCCCGAACAGGATTGCGCTGATCACCATCGTGTCGATGACGATGCGCACCAGATCGTTGCCGAACCTCAGCTCGGGTTCGCCGCTGAGTGCAGCGACCAGCACCACCACGATCAGGGGGAAGGCCGCACCGATGATGCCGAGTACGTAGTTGACCCGCACGGTGTGCAGCTTGATCCATTCGCTACGGACGAGATCGATCACCGCGGTTCCCCCTGGGGTGGTGGCAGGGCCGAGCCCGCTGGCAGAGGTGGCGGTGGGGATGGCTCGCTCGGGACACCGCGATACTGCTGGGTGGCGGCGGTGGCCTCCAAGAAGGCATCCTCCAGCGAACCCTGCAGCGGCGAGAGCTCGTGCAGTGTGGCACCGTGCCGGGCGGCGAGGTCGCCGATGGTGGCTGCCGGCACGCCGACCACCTCGATGCCGGTGGCGTCGAGGGATGTGACCGTGGCGCCATCGCTGCGTAGCTGCTGGGCGAGCAGATCGATCTGCGGGCTGCGCACGCGGACCCACTGGCGGGCATGCTGGCTGACGAAGTCCTCGACCGATGCGGTGGTGATGAGCCGACCCATGCCGATCACGACGAGGTCGTCGGCCATCTGCGCCATCTCGCTGAGCAGGTGGCTGCTCACCAGCACCGTCTTGCCCTGCGCAGCCAGATGCACCAGTACGTCGCGGATCCAGCGAATGCCCTCGGGATCAAGACCGTTCGCGGGTTCGTCAAGAATGACCGTGTGCGGATCGCCCAGCAGCACCGATGCCAGACCGAGTCGTTGGCGCATGCCCAGCGAATACCCGCCGACGCGGCGCCGGGCCACCTCGGTGAGGCCCACCAGAGCCAACACCTCGTCGACCCGTGAGGTGCCGATACCGTTCGAGGCAGCGACGGCGCGCAGGTGGTTGCGAGCGGTTCGTCCGGGGTGCACGTAACCGGCATCGAGCAGCGCACCCACCTGGAAGAGGGGGCGCCTGATCGATGTGTACGGCTTGCCATCGAACAAAGCCGTGCCCGCATCGGCGCGGTCGAGTGCCAACATGCACCGCATGGAGGTGCTCTTGCCTGAACCGTTTGGCCCGAGGAAACCTGTGACACGACCGGGGTTGACGTCGAAGCTGAGGTCGTCGACGGCGAGCGTGCGGCCGAAGCGCTTGGTCAGGCCGCGAATCTCGATCATTGTGAGCGCACTGTAGTCCTGATTGGAGGGTCCGTTATCCGGCTAGGCCGGCAGCGCTGATCCATGCTCCGGCCACCACGTTGGGCGCCTGCTTGTCTACGACGATACGGCGCAGCATCTCGCGGATGTCGCCGGTGCCCAGCTTGCTGCTGACGGAGTCGATGATCTGCGATGCGCCCGGCGAGGCCGTTGCCGCCGCGAGGAGCGGCACGACGGCCTCGTCGGTGGCCAGACCGAGATCGTCCTCGAGTACCGACATGTCGGCAGTGATGTTGATGTCCAGGCCGTGCAGCACGGCGCAATCGACGTCGCCCTTG
>WLMZ01000033.1 GCA_009726095.1 Actinomycetota bacterium | reverse complement strand
GAGTTCACCAACACGCAGTGCACGCGTGAGTCGGTTCGGCCAGGCGGATGGGCAGCCGCGCTGTGGGATGCCGTCGATCGGGGCGAAATCGAGCCGCACGAGCCGGCGATGCAACTCAACAACTACACCGGTCCATCGTTGGACACCACGATCAACGCGACGTCCAGCATGATCTGGCTGTTCGCGCAGAACCCGCACCAGTGGCAGCTCTTGCGGGAGCAACCGGAGCTGATCCCGAACGCGATCGATGAGGTGTTACGGCTGGAGACCCCTGTGCAGGGCTTCTCCAGGTACACGACCGAGAGCGTCGAGGTCGACGATGTCACGATCCCGAGTGGCTCCAGAGTGCTGGTGCTCTATGGCGCGGCAAACCGCGACGACCGCCATTTCGCCGACCCCACCGTGTTCGACATCGAGCGACACAACGCCGGTGACCACCTGGGGCTCGGCCACGGTCGCCATGCCTGCCCCGGTGCGCATCTGGCCCGCTTGGAAATGCGGTCGCTGCTGAATGCGTTGTTGCCGAAGGTTGCCGGCTTCGACCTGGTGGAGAGTTCTCTCGCGATCAACAACACCACACGTGGTCTGGCCACCTGCACGGTACGCGTGATCGCAGCCTGAGCCGGCAGGGCTGGGGCTCAGGCAGCAGTCTGGGTGTTGCGCCGATGCTCGGGAGTTGGGGCATCATGGCGGGCGGCCGCCTGCTGCGCGAGCTGCGCCCTGAGCGCCGCCACATGGGCAAGGCCAGAGAGACGGGTGCGCTCGTTGATCCGGAACCGGAGGGGAACGGTGGCTGGGACGTCGAGCAGCGTGAGCTGTTCAGCCGCGCCTGGTTCGGTTGTGCCTGGTTCGGTTGTGCCTGGTTCGGTTGTGCTCTGGCCTTCGGGGTGCTCTGGGGTGGTGTGCGGTGGCGGGTTGGAGATGGTGCTCATGCCCCCATCATGACGAAGGGGTGTTGCAGAGTTGTTCGACGGGTGCGCTCGGCCAGCGTGGGCATGATTTCGACCTAGGCTGCAGCCATGGTCACCCCGGCCCGGCTCAATCAGGCGGCGCGTTACGACGCCGAGGTGCGCGATGCCTGGCGCGCATACGGTGACCCGCGTGCGATCACCTCGATTGTCGAGGTGAGCGCCAAGGTGTCGACCAACCACGTGTACCGGCTCCATCTTGACGACGGCAACAGCGTGATCGCGAAGGTGTCGTCGTACGGCTCGTACTTTCTGTTCCGTGAGGACCACGATCGCATTCATCGGACCAGGCAACTGTTGCAGCCGACGCGATGGGCGGACCTGCTCGCCGACGTCTATGTCGAACGCGACGAACCCACCGAGGGTCGCGTCGCTCAGGTGTTCACCCACTACACGGGTGAGTTGTGGACCGCCTTCTATCAGGATGTCGAGTTGGGGCGCACACTGCCGCGTGTGCTCACCGAGGGCCAGGTCGGCGAACTCGGCGAGGAGATGGCCCTGCTGCACCGCGACTGCGCCGACGTGGCCCGACGCATCCCGCTGTCGTCGAAATCGATCAAGTCCGATGCGATTCATCTGCTCGACCTGTTGTCCGACAAGCATTCCTCGCTGAAGTTCCAATACGACGCCGAGCAGAAGCAGTATCTGCGCCGCCAATGTCATGAGTTCCTCGAGCAGCTCGACCGGTTCGGGTACGACGACTGGGCCAAGATCCCCGTGCTCATCGACTGGAACCTGGGCAATTTCTCGGTTTCGATGGCCAAGCACCAGATCCGGCTGTTCAGCCGATGGGACTACGACTGGTTCCGCATCGAGCCGCGTCTGCTCGATTTCTATTTCTTGTCGCGCGTCTCGAGCGCCACCGGTGATCGCACCGTGTTCTCCTATTCGCCGCACACGCTGCTCGAGCCACGCTTCAAGCAATTCCTCGCGGCGTATCACCGCATCTACCCGCTGAACGAGCACGAGCTGCTGTTCCTGCGCGAGGTGTACCGGTTCTTCATCCTCAACTACGTGGTGCGCGAGGGCGACAACTTCTTTCAGCCCGCGTACTGGCGGCGTCTGCAGAACGAGGCGGTGTCGTTGTGCCTGCCAGCGGCAGAGCACCTCGACCTGCGGCCACTACTCGACATCCTCGACTGACGGCCACGCGCCTACGCTGGCCCGATGAGGATCAATGTCGCAGTGATCGGTGCGGGCTCGTGGGGCACCACGGTGGCAGCGCTTGCTGCCGAGAACGCCGACACGGTGCTGTGGTCCCGGCGCGAGACGTTGGCAGACGCCATCAACAACCATCACGTGAACACCGACTACCTGGCCGACTTCACGCTGCCCCAGCAGCTTCGTGCCACAACCGACCTGCGCGCCGCGGTTGCGACCGCTGATGTGCTGGTGATGGCTGTCCCCTCACACGGGTACCGCGAGGTAGCCGCCCAGGCGGCACCGTACCTGCGGCCATGGGTGCCCGTGGTCAGCCTGGTCAAGGGCATCGAGCGCAGCTCGTTGAAGCGCATGAGCGAGGTGACCGCTGAGGAGATGCCCGGTCACCCGGTAGCGGTACTCACCGGGCCGAACCTGGCCAAGGAAATTCTCGCCGGCCAGCCTGCGGCCAGCGTGGTGGCCATCAACGACGGCACGATCGCCAGCGAACTGCAGCGCATCTTCAGCAGGCCGAGCCTGCGCATCTACACCAATCCCGATGTCGTTGGATGCGAGGTCAGCGGTGTGGTGAAGAACATCATCGCCATCGCCGCGGGAATGGCCGAGGGCATGGGATTCGGTGAGAACACACGGGCCACGCTGATCACCCGTGGCCTGGCGGAGATGACCAGGTTGGGCATGGCTCTGGGTGCATCGGCGGGCACATTCGCCGGTCTGGCCGGCATGGGCGACCTCATTGCCACCTGTTCCTCGAAGCAGAGCCGCAACAACACCGTTGGCCTGCGTCTGGGCGAGGGCCAGGCGATCAAGGACATCCTCGCTGGCATGAACATGGTTGCCGAAGGTGTGAAAAGCTCGCCCCCGGTGTTGGACCTCGCCCGCCGATACGGTGTGGAGATGCCGATCACCGAACAGGTCGTTGCCGTGTGCCATCACGGTCGGTCGGCACGTGATGCGCTCACCGCGCTGATGCAACGCACTACGAACTCCAAACTCGGATAGGGAATGATGAACACAATTGGTGTCCTGGGTGGGCGTTGGCGCGCCACGGTGAGCGCGGCCGGATGCATCCAGCCATGGGGCGGCGAGGCGTCGCTCGACTGGTTCGTTGCGGCCGATGATCGTTGGCACGTGCCGGCGCAAGAGGCCGCCATCCGTCAGCGCCGTCTCGATGGTGCACCCGTGTTCGAGACTCGGCTCCGGGTTCCCACGGGCGACGCCGTGCATCGCGTCTGGTGCGTCGCCGATGGCGGTGGCTTCACCGTGATCGAGGTCGAGAACGAGTCGACCCTGCCCTTTGCCGTGGCGTTCAGCCGGGCAGACCTGCTCTCGGTCCGGCCGCCGGCCGAGGTGCCCATCGAGGGCATCTCGTTGCCGGCGGGCTCGGTGGTGTTCCCCGTGGGGCATCACTCCACCATCCGCGTGGCGCTGGCGCACACCCCCGGGACCACCCAACTGCCCGATGGTCTTGCATCTGCAGCACAGGTGGCGCGTGGTTGGGAGACCATCCTGGAGCGGGCGGGGCGTATCGCCGTGCCCGAGGAATCCGTGGTGGCGGATATCGCCGTCCTTCGCTGCGAGCTGGCGCTCAACGGGCCGGTCGAGCCCAGCGAGGACCCCGTTGCGTTCCTGCTCGATGTTGGCCAGCTGGTGCGCCTCGGCGAACGCGCCGACCCGTGGGTGCCCGATGTCGCCGATGCCATTGCCGCTGTCGCACGTCGCCCGCTCACGTGGGACGTGGCTGCTGCGCTCGATGCTGCAGCGCTGGTGCTGCACCGAGCCGGCGAGACCCGTGCCGTACGCGACGTTGCGCGCATGCGATCAGCGGCTGCCACGGTGCTGCCATCGCTGCTCGACGCAGACTGCAACGACTCGCGGGTGCTGGCGTGGCACGAGCAGCGCCTAGCCCGCTGCACGGGTGCCGGTGGCGCCGATCTCCTGAGTGGCGGCATCCCTGACACCTGGCTCGGTGCCAACTTCGAGGCACATCAGCTGCCGATCGGTCCCGCCGCCACGGTCTCGTTCGCGGTCCGCTGGCACGGCGAACGCCCGGCCGTGCTGTGGGAGGTGCTCGGCGATGCTGTGCGGCTCACAGCGGCCACCATCGCGCCCGAATGGGCCGCCGCCGCCGACAAGGGCGAAGCGCTCTGGCCGGCCCCAGCAGGCGCCGCCGTCGCCGCGAGCGTCGCCGCTGCTTCGCTCGTCGCCGACAGCCCCGAGATGCCAGAGGCATCCGATACGGGAATCTCGTTCAGCTGAGCCATGTGCGACTCGCTGGTTGCCTTGGCCGGTGCCACAGCCGACGGCGTCACGCTCTTCGCCAAGAACAGTGATCGGCCGCCGCTCGAGCGTCAGGTCATCGAGTGGTCGCCGTCGCGCACCGAGGAGTCCACGGTGACCACGCACATCACGATCGCTGGTGCCGCAGCCCCCACCCTGCGGTGCGTCATCTCGCGTCCCAGTTGGTGTTGGGGGGCCGAACACGGGGTGAACCAGGCCGGGGTCGCCATCGGCAACGAGTCGATCTACACCACCCTCGACCCGCGTGTCTTCCCGCCAGCGTTGATCGGCATGGACCTGGTGCGGCTGGGGCTCGAACGGGCAGCCACCGCAGCGGCGGCGCTCGAGGTGATGACATCGCTGCTCGAACGCTACGGCCAGGGTGGGAGTGGTCACGAGATCGGTGTCGATGGGCGATCGCGGCCGTATTGGTCGAGCTTGCTCATCGCCGACCCCGTCGACGCCTGGATCCTCGAGACCAGTGGACGGGAGTGGGAGGCGCAACGGGTACTCGACGTAGCCGCCATCTCCAACCGCACCTGCATCCCCACGTTCGATGCCGCCCACCGCCATCCGGGCCAGCCGGTGGAGCGGCTCATCGACCCACGTCTCGACGCTTCGCGAGCGGTGTTGGCGCAGCGGCCCGTCACGCAGGCGGCCATCGAGGCCCACCTGCGCTCACATGACTCGTGCATCGAACCCGGGTGGAGCGTGTGCATGCATGTGCCCGATGTCGAGGCCACGACCGCATCGCTGATCGCCCGACTCCCCGTGGGGGCACCACCGGAGGCATGGATGCTGCTCGGCTCGCCCTGCGAGCACGCGTACACCCGTTACCGGTTCTGACCAGGTTCGGGTACGGGGGTCAGGGTTCGAGGATCACGGTGTCGCCGGTGACGATGCGGCCCGGTTCGATCACCGTGGCATAGACCCGACTGACCGGGCCGCGCCGGCTGCTCATCCGGTTGAAGTCGCCGTCGGTGAACCATTGGGCATTGTGCCGGCAGGGCACGGCGTACGCCTGCACGTCGGCCACCACGGTGCCCAGTTGAAGGCGGACGCCTGGGCGCACATCCGGCCAGCTCAAGCCCGTCACGGTGATGTTCTCGCCGGCCGAGCCGCGAGCAATCGGGTGGCCCTGTGCCCGGAAGTCGTTGATGACCTCGTCGGAGTACAGGCACAGCGCCTGCCATGGCCGGCCGTGGTGGTTGCGCGAACCCTGTACGTCGCCGATGACGCCGCCGTAGTCCACCTCGACGGCATCGAGGGCCAGCTTCGGCACGCCGCCCTTCGACGAGCTGAGCTGGGTGACCGTGCCCGTTGCGGTGGCGGGGAGTTGGCCCTCGGCGCGTAGCGCGGCGCAGGCGGCCGCCAGGCTGGTCCACGCATCGTCGAGCGCCTCGGCCAGCGCGGGTCCCGTGGTGGCCTCGCTTGCCAGTGCTGACGCAGCCAGCGTGCCGAGCTCATCAAGAGAGGCGCCCGCCGCGGCCCCGAGCCGGGTGGCCAGCCGTGCGGCGAGAGCCGCACCGATGGCGTCGGCTGTGGTGCTGCTGCGGTCCTGCATCATCGAGCTCCACAACGCATCGAGATTGCCCAACGTGCGCAGTGCGTCTGTCTTCGTGAACTCATACCGGCCGAGCGTGATCATGGCCTCCACCGTAGGCTGTGCGCCGTGACAGATCTCGACAGCATGCGACTCACCGAATGGACCTCGTGTGGCGGCTGCGCCGCAAAGTGGGGGGCCTCGCTGCTCGCCGGCCTGGTCAGCGACTTCCCGGCGGCAACCGACCCGGCGCTGATCGTGGGTCTCGCGCCGTTCGACGACGCTGCGGTCTACAAGATCAGCGACGACCTCGCGATGGTCAGCACCACCGACTTCTTTCCCCCGCTGGTGGACCATCCATCCGACTTCGGGGCCATCGCCGCAGCCAACGCCTGCAGCGATGTGTTCGCGATGGGTGGTCGTGTCACCATCGCCGTCAACGTGGCCGCCTTTCCCGAGCACTTCCCGCGTGAGGCCATTGCGGCGATCTTCGCTGCGGCGGCCGCTGTGGTTGCCGAGGCCGGTGGCGCCATTGCGGGGGGTCACACCATCCGGAACCCAGAGCCGATCTTCGGCCTGGCCGTGCAGGGTCTCGTGCATCCCGATCGCATCTTCCGTAAGGAGGGTGCCATTGCCGGTGATGTGCTGATGATCTCCAAGCCACTGGGCACGGCGATTGCGCTGGCGGGCGGCAACGACGAACACAAGGCCGAGGCAATTGCGGGCATGCGCCGTCTCAACCGGGCGGCATCCGAGGCCCTGCAGACCCACGGCGCCGCCGTACACGCCGTCACCGATGTCACTGGCTTCGGGCTCTTCGGGCACTCGTGGGAGATGGCCGAGCGGGCCAAGGTGATGTTCGTGTTCGACTACGCCAACCTGCCGCTGTACAGCGGTGTGGCCGACGCGTTGCAGCGCGGCGTGCGCACGGGCGGCGACCCGCGCAACCGCGAGCACGTGCAGCAGCATGTCAGCGCTGCGGCAACCCTCACCGAGGCACAGGTGGCCATTGGTTACGACCCGCAGACATCGGGTGGCCTGCTCGCTGCGGTGCATCCGTCGGTCGAGGCAGCGTTGGTTGCCGCCGGCTTCATCGCCATCGGCAACGTGGTTGACGGCGACGCTCAGATCGTGCTGCAGTAGCAGTCGATGGCAGCTCGTCGAAGCAAGGCGCCGACACGGGCGATCGAGCGCGAACTGTGGGAGGCCGGTCACGACATCGTGGTGGGCATCGACGAGGTCGGGCGAGGTTCGTGGGCGGGACCATTGATGGTCGGCGCAGCCGTGCTGCCTCGGGAGCGTCGCGTCAACGGTGTACGCGACTCCAAGATGCTCACCGAAACCGGGCGCGAGCAGATCTTCGATCGCGTGGCGTCGTGGTGCGACGCCTGGGCAGTGGGGGCTGCCAGCCACGAGGAATGCGATGAATTGGGCATGGCCGACGCACAGCGCCTGGCGACCCGGCGTGCGCTCGGCACGCTCGGGCTCGCCGCTGATGCCGCTGTCGTGGACGGCAAGTGGAACTTCGTCTCGCCCCACGTGAAGCACGTGGAGATGCGCGTGAAGGCCGACACCATCTGTCTGTCGGTGGCGGCTGCATCGATCCTGGCCAAGGTGACGCGTGACCGCATCATGCGCGAGCAGGCCGAGCACTATCCGCAGTGGCACTTCGACACCAACAAGGGGTATCCGTGTCCCCTGCACAAGACAGCGCTGCAGGGTTACGGACCCTCGGCCATCCATCGCCGTACATGGGTGTTCATGGACCACTTCGTGCCGTGGCCTGGTCTGCGTGTCATCCGACCCGAACAACCGACGTTGTTCTGAGCGTGCACCACCACCATGAACGACATGACCACCATGAATGACATGACCAGCGAAGTCGATGTGCTCGTGATCGGCGCCGGCCTGGCCGGCCTGCGCGCCGCCGTCGATCTGGCCGATGCCGGTCGCGATGTGCTGGTGGTGGAAGCGCGCGACCGCGTTGGCGGTCGGGTGTGGAGCCACACCTTCGCCAACGGCCAGTGGTGCGAGCGCGGGGCCGAGTTCATCGACACCAGCCACACCACGGTGCTGGCATTGGCAGCCGAGTTGGGCCTACGCCTCACCGATGTGCGCAGCGGTCGTGACGACGCGCGGCGCTGGCTCGATGTCGGGGGGCGCACGGCGCCGTTCGCGTTGCATCATTCGTTAGCCGGCGAAATGGCCCGTTGGCAGGAGGCACTGTTCGCGCTGGCGGCGGCGGTGAACCCCGACGATCCCAGTCACGGCAACCTGGCAGAGGTCATGGACAACGCTCGCCTGTCCGATCTCATCAGTGATCTGCAGCTCAGCGTGATGGCGCGTGTCGTGATCGGGCGCGAGGTGCGCAGCGAGTACATGCTCGGTCCCGACGAGGTGTCGCAACTCATGGCTGGGTGGATGACGGCCCACCACCTGCGCTCGGGTGATGGCTGGGAGGCGTACCGCATCGACGGCGGCAACGACCAGCTCGCCCATGGCCTTGCGGCCCGGCTCGGTGATCGAATCCGCCTGTCCACCGCCGTGGATGTGCTCGATGCCGACACCGGTGTGGTGGTGCTGGCTGATGGTCACGTGATCACCGCCCAACACCTCGTCGTGACGGTTCCACTGCCGGTGCTCGGCCGGATGTGGCCAAGCATGCCGCGCGAGATGGCTGCAGTTGGTTACGGGATCGGCGGCAAGGTGAGCGTGCAGGTGGGCCGGCGGGTCTGGAATGATCACGGCTGCGATGGCTCGGTGGTGAGCGAACGGGCGTGGGGCCAGATGTGGGAGACCAGCGAAGACCAGCCGGGCGACACGGGTGTGCTGACCATCCTGCTCACCTCGCACGACGGAGCGGCGTTGGCCGCAGTTCCTGACACCACGAACCGGGTCATCGACGAAGCCGATCGGCTGTTCCCCGGCCTGAAGGGCCTGGCGGGGGAACGGGTGCAGACCGACTGGACCAACGACCGGTACAGCCTTGGCTGCTACGCCACCTTCGGGCCCGGTGAGCTGTTGCAGGCGTGGCCGCTGCTGCAGCGTCGTTACGGACGAATGGTGCTGGCTGGCGAACACACCGATGCGTTCGCTGGGTTCATGGAGGGCGCGTTGCGCAGTGGACGCCGCGCTGCGGAGAACTGCCGGTGACGGTTCGGCCCACGCCAGAACAGGTGCTGTCGCTCGCGCCCGACAAGGCCGCGGCTGCCGCCGCTCTCTCGTCGGCGTCAGCGACCTCATGGTCCGCAGCGGGGTGCGACGACACTGCCGTCTGGGGCAACTACATCGCAGCCTCCGCCGAGCCATACATGGTGGCCATCGACCTGTCGGATGACCAGGCTGGCCCCGCCTACCGCTGCAACTGCCCGAGCCGCAAGATCCCGTGCAAGCACGCGTTGGGATTGTTGCTGTTCTACGCCAACGACGGTGTCGTACGGGCCCAACGGTTGCCGTTTGCTGCTGAGTGGTTGCAGCGGCGGGCCGCCAGGGCGCAGGCCCACGACGAACAACCGGCCATTGCTGACACCGTCGCATCACACGATGGCGGTGAGGAGGGAACTGCCGGCGCAGGGGCGCTGGGCGGCGCGGCGCGGGCCCCCCGGGTGCAGTTCGGCGACGCCGACCCGGGCCGATTGAAACGACAGCTCGAACGGTCCGAGCGCATGCGAGCCGGCCTGCAGGAGCTCGACCGTTGGTTGGCCGACCGCATCCGGGCGGGTCTGGCAGCGCCCGAACTCGCCGACATTGGTACCTGGGATCGCCTCGCAGCGCGTCTGGTCGATGCGCAGTGCGGCGCGCTCGCAAATCGCGTCAAGCGTGTGGCAACCAAGGTGGGCCAGCACGCCCAGTGGCACGAGGACGTGCTCGAGGAGTTGGCGCTCCTGCACGTGCTCGCCGTGGGAGCCCAGCGCACGTCGGCTCTGTCGAGCGAACTGGCCGAGGGGGTACATGTTGCCACTGGGCTCACCGTTGCCAAAGACGATGTGCTGGCCGGGGTTCCGTCGACGGCGCGTTGGATCGTTGCTGGGGAAAGTAGAACGCGTGAGGACCGCATCACCGTGCAGCGAACATGGCTCTGCGACGCGGCCGGTTCGCCCGGTGGGCGCACCACCTGGGCGATGCTGCTGGGGTTCGGGGTCTTCGGCGCAGAAGTCGGCTCGCCATACCCCATCGGATCAGCCCTCGAAGCCGACCTGCACTGGTATCCCGGAGGCATCGCCCTGCGCGCCCTGGTTGGGCTGCAGCACAGCGAGGCCCGGCCGTACGCGCCCGGCCCGGCAC
Organism: Actinomycetota bacterium; assembly: GCA_009726095.1. Lineage (GTDB taxonomy): Bacteria > Actinomycetota > Acidimicrobiia > Acidimicrobiales > Ilumatobacteraceae > WLMZ01. The sequence continues at coordinate 20,008 of WLMZ01000033.1, read as the reverse complement.
CGGCGCCCATCGCCGAGGCGCTTGCCGCCTGTGGCTGGGCCATTGCTGGCGAGCCATGGCTCGAACGTTACCCACTGTGCATCAGTGCGGCGCCGGCTCCGTTGGGCAACGGTCGATGGGCGCTGACGGATACCACCGGCTCGGTACCCATCGTGGCTGGGTTCTGGCGGATGGCCGAACTGGTGTGTGTTTCCGGCGGCGCGCCCATCACCCTCGTGGGGGAGTGGAGCACCGATGGATTCCTTCCGCTCACGGCGTGGGGCAACAACCAGGTGGTGGTGCTGTGACCGACATCGGCGCCTCTGCCGCAGCCGAATGGGCCGCGCTTGTCGGCACCGCCGTGCTCGGTACCGATCGCCGCCCGCTGCCGCCACCAGCTGCGGGTTGGGAATCCCTGGGGCGTGACGCCACCAGTCGGTTGCCCGACGCTGCCGTGGAGCTGCTCGATCGCGCTGCAGCGGTGGCCACCGCACGGCGGGCGGGGATCAGGCCCGGTCCTGCGCTGACGCTCATGCCCCCCGCCCCGGTTGACCCGCGGCCCGTGTGTTCGGACACCGCGTCGCTGCTGCTCGGCCGCTTGCTTGTCGGCGAACACGATGTGTTGTTGCCTGAATGGTTCGCGCGCTGCCGGTCTGCGGGCCTGCAGATTCCACCTCACCTCGTGCCGGCGCTGTTGTTGCGCGGCCGCCGCAACCCAACGTTCGATGCAGCGGCGCGCAGTGTCATCGGGCAGCGCGCGGCCTGGCTGGCCGAGGCAATGCCCGAACTGGGCATCAAGGGCATCCCGACCGCGCCGGCGCGCGCGTTGGCCGCACCCGCTGTGCAGCCGTTCGTCCCGCCGGCACCGCCGCCCGACAGTGGGGCCGTGGTGTCGGCCATCGTTTCCACATTTCATGATCAAGCAGCCACGTGGGCGGCGGCACCGCAACTGCGGACGGCCGTGGCTGGGATCGATCCGGTCTGGCTTCCAGCGCTCATCCTCGAACTCAATCGGGCATCGTTCTCGGCCGTCACCGAGCGCGCCCGGGTCGATCTCCTCGGCCTCGCTCGTACTCGCATGCAGATGGTCGAGGCTTTCGCGGAGGCAGCGCCGGATGGGGCGGCCATCCGGCCGGACGACCCAGCGGGAACGCGTGTACGGTTGGCGCCGTGAACCCCGACGTTTCCACTGCTGGGCCAGCCGACGTTCTTCGCCCGCACGCCGAGGACGAATTCGCCCACGAGCTCGCTGCGCTGGCTGCCAACGACCCCCGGCCGCGTCCACCGCGCTGGCACATGTCGCCGTGGGCGGTCGTCACGTATCTGATGGGCGGAACGCTCGACGATGGCACGGTGATCTCGGCCAAGTACGTCGGGCCGCGCCGGCTGATGGAAGTGTCCGTCGCCACCCTGGCCACCGACCGCGCCCTGCTGCTGCTCGGCCTGCCGGGTACCGCCAAGACCTGGGTCAGCGAGCACCTCGCCGCCGCCATCAGCGGCGACTCCACCCTGCTGGTGCAGGGCACAGCGGGCACCGCCGAGGAAGCGGTGCGGTACGGCTGGAACTATGCCCGCCTGTTGGCCGAGGGGCCGAGCGCTGCGGCGTTGGTGCCATCGCCCGTCTATCGGGCCATGGAGCACGGTTCGATCGTGCGCATCGAAGAACTCACGCGCATGCCCAGCGATGTACAGGACGCGCTCATCACGGTGCTCAGTGAGAAGGTGTTGCCCATCCCCGAACTCGGCGGCGAGATGCAGGCCCGCGCCGGCTTCAACCTCATCGCCACCGCCAACAACCGTGACCGCGGCGTCAACGAACTCTCCAGCGCCTTGCGGCGCCGGTTCAACACCGTGGTGCTGCCCACGCCGGCCACGGTGGAAGAGGAAGTGCTCATCGTGACCCAGCGCGTGGCGGCGATGGCCAACATGCTGACGTTGCCGGTGGTCAACACATCGGCCGACGAGATCCGCCGGGTGGTCACCGTGTTCCGCGAGCTCCGCAGCGGCCAGAGCGAGGACGGCCGCATCAAGTTCAAGACCCCGTCCGGCACCATGAGCACTGCCGAAGCCATCTCGGTGATGGTGCAGGGCATGGCCATGGCGGCGCACCTCGGCGATGGCAGTGTGCGCTTCGACTCGTTGCTCAGTGGCATCGAGTCCACGGTGGTCAAGGATCCCGTGCACGACACCGTGGTGTGGCGCGAGTACCTCGATTCGCTCTCGATCAGATAGCAGTACCCCCGTGCCGGCCGACGTACGCCTTTACGGCATCCGCCATCACGGGCCGGGCTCGGCGCTGGCGATCAGGCGGGCGCTCAACGCTGAGCCGCCCGACGTGGTGCTCATCGAAGGGCCCCGCGAGGCCGACGGTCTTGCCTTCCTGGTGGCCGACCCCACCATGCGCCCGCCCGTGACCATGCTCGGTTACGCCATCGACCATCCTGACAACGCCGTGTTCCACCCGTTTGCCTCGTTCAGTCCGGAGTGGGTGGCGTTGCGCTGGGCCGCCGATGCCGAGGTGCCGGTGCGCTTCATCGATCTGGCGCTTGCCAACACGCTGGCCGCATGGCCCGACCAGGTGCAGCCCAGTCTCGGCGATGGTCTCGAACGGCCCAGCGATCCACTGGGCGAGTTGGCGCTGGCCGCGGGCTACGACGACGCCGAGCGATGGTGGGAGGACGTGGTCGAGCATCGCCACGGCACGTCACTGTTCGCCGCCATCGGCGAGGCGATGACGGTCTTGCGTCAGGCATACCAACCCGACCTTGTGCCCACCGATCCCATGGAGCGCCGTCGCGAGGCGCAGATGCGCGTGGGCATTCGTACCGCGATCAAGGACGGTTTCGAACGCATCGTGGTGGTCTGCGGGGCCTGGCACGTGCCCGCGCTGGTTGACGCGACCAACACCAAGCAGGCGCGCAGCGACACGGCGTTGTTGCGCGGCATGCCCAAGACCAAGGTGGCCATCACCTGGGTGCCGTGGACCCATCGGCGCCTCGCCTCGGCCACCGGGTATGGCGCAGGGGTCACCTCGCCCGGCTGGTACCACCACCTGTTCAGCCACCCGGGCCATGACACGATCGCGCGTTGGTTCACCGAGGCAGCACGTGTGCTGCGCGCTGGCGACTACGGCGCGTCGGCCGCCGACGTGGTGGAGGCAACGCGCCTGGCCACCTCGTTGGCTGCACTGCGCGGACGACCGTTGGCCGGCCTGGTCGAGGTCAACGATGCAGCGCAGGCTGTACTGGGTGACGGCACCGACACGCCCATGCGACTGCTCAGCAACGACCTCATCGTCGGAACGCTCATTGGCAGGGTGCCGGATCGCACGCCGATGGTGCCGTTGTCGCGCAACCTTGCGCTCGAACAGAAACGGTTGCGCCTCAAGCCCGAGGCGGCGTCGCGTGCGCTCGAGCTCGACCTGCGCAAACCACTCGATCTGTCGCGATCGCGTCTGCTGCATCGCCTGGCAGTCTTGGGCGTGCCATGGGGTCGAGAAGTCGACGGTCGCCGCACCGTGGGAACGTTCCGCGAGACATGGCAGTTGCAGTGGGAGCCCGAGCTCGAGGTCCGCCTCATCGAATCGTCGGCATTGGGCACCACCGTGGAATCTGCGGCAGCTGCTGCGCTGGCCCAGCAGGCCGCTGGGGCTCCATCGCTCACCGAGCTCACGGCGGCGGTCGAGCGGTGCCTCCTGGCCGATCTGTCGTCCACATTGCCCGGCATCGTGCAGCTCATCGCCGACCGCGCCGCGCTCGACCTGGATGTCGCCCGGCTGATGGAGGCGCTGCCACCGCTCTCGCGCACCGTCCGATACGGCGACGTTCGTGGTACCGATGCCACTGCGCTCGGCTCGGTGCTGCACGGCATGGTCGTGCGTATCGCTGCAGGTCTTGCTCCGGCGTGCATCAGCCTCGACGATGACAGCGCTGCGGCCATGGCCGTGCACATCAACGACACGCAGGCTGCGCTGTCGCTGCTGGGGGCCGATCTGCTCGCTGCCTTCCATTTGTCGTTGGCCGAGGTCGTCGAGCGCGAGCTGGTGCATTCCTCGTTGCAGGGCCGGGCCACGCGCCTGCTGGCCGATGCCGGCCGCTTGGCCAACGACGATGTCGCCAAGCGTGTCAGCCGGGCGTTGTCGCGCGGTACGCCGGCGCCCGATGGGGCCGCGTTCATCGAAGGCTTCCTCGGTGGCTCCGGCACCGTTCTGGTACACGACGCCGATCTGCTGGCGATGCTCGATGGCTGGTTGGCCACGCTCGACAGTTCGTCGTTCATCGACACGCTGCCGTTGCTCCGTCGCACGTTCGGAACCTTCGAGACCGCCGAGCGTCGCCAGATCGGCGAACGCGTGCGCACCGGGCAGGCCCCCGCTGCGGCCCTGGGCACGTACATGCTCGACCCCGAACGCGTGGCTGCTGGTCTCGACACGATCGCCCAACTGCTGGGGGCTCCGCGGTGAGTCTCCACGACGACGCGTCCCGCGTGCACGAGGGCGAGCGCCTGCGCCGCTGGCGCATGGTGCTGGGTGGCAGCGATGCCGACGACGCCGAGGGCACCGGCATCCGGTTGGAGGGCGATGACCGTCAGATGGACGCTGCGCTCAGCGCGCTCTACGACGCCCCTCCCACCTCGGCACCCCGCGGGCGCGGGGCGAAACGCACCGGTGGCCTCGCCGGCTCAGCGCCCAACGTGGCCCGCTGGTTGGGCGACATCCGCCGCTACTTCCCTTCGGGTGTGGTCCAGGTGATGCAACGTGACGCGATCGAGCGACTCGACCTGCAACGCATGTTGCTCGAACCGGAGATGCTCGAGGCGGTCGAGCCCGATATCCATCTCGTGACCACGCTGTTGGCGCTCCAACACCTGCTGCCCGATACCACGCGCGCCACGGCCCGGCTCGTGGTGGGCAAGGTCGTCGCTCAACTCCACGATCGCCTCGCCCAGCCGACCCTGCAGGCTGTGCGGGGGGCGCTGGCCCGCTCGGCGCGCACACGGCGTCCGCGGCACGGCGACATCGATTGGGACCGCACCATCCGCGTCAACCTGGCCAACTACCAGCCCGCCCTCAAGACGGTGATCCCCGAGAAACTCGTTGGCTATTCCCGTCGCGCCACAGCGCTACGGCGAGAGGTCATCATCGCCATCGACCAGAGCGGATCGATGAGCGACAGCGTCGTGTACGCCAGCGTGTTCGGGGCGGCGCTTGCCTCGGTGCGCTCGCTGCAGACCCGGCTGGTTGCGTTCGACACCAACGTCATCGACCTCACCGAGCACATGCACGACCCGGTCGACCTGCTCTTCGGCATCCAGTTGGGTGGCGGCACCGACATCAACCGCGCCATGGCTCACTGCCAAACGCTGATCACCCGTCCCAGCGACACGGTGCTGGTGCTGATCAGCGACCTCCACGAGGGCACGCCTGGCGGTGATTTCGTGGCGCGCATTGGTGCGATGGCCCGCAGCGGGGTCACGTGCGTGGCCCTGCTCGCACTCAGCGACGAGGGTGCACCGGCGTTCGATCGCGGTGCCGCAGGGGCGCTCGCGGAACTCGGCGTACCCGCTTTCGCGTGTACGCCGAGTGCGTTTCCGGATCTGATTGCTGCTGCCATCAATCACCGAGATCTGGGTGATTGGGCGGGCGAGCAGGGTCTGGTCACCCGCCCATGATCTGAGCGGTGACCGAGTGACCTTGCGGGTGGGTCAGTCGCCCTGGGGGCGACGCTTGTCGGCCGAAGCCGGACCCGGCTTGTAGCCGCCGGGCTTGAAACCGCCGCTGCGGGCGCCGCCGGGCTTGAAGCCACCGGTCGGCCTGCCTGCTGCGCCGCGATAACCGCCACCACTGGTGCCGCCACCGAAGCCACCCGGCTTGTCGGAGCGACCCTTGTAGCCGCCACCCGTGCCGGCGCCGGCTGAGTAGCCGCCCGGCTTGTCGGAGCGACCCTTGTAGCCGCCGCCTGCACCGCCACCAAAGCCACCTGGCTTGCCAGCGCCATAGCCGGGGCGGCTGGGACGGGCATCGCCACGAGGTGCCGATGAACGGTCATCGCGGTCGCTGGTGTAGCGCGGACGATCGCTGGTGGGCGCATCGTCACGTCCGCGCCACGGGCGGTCGGAGCTGGCGTCGCGGCCGTAGGGGGGACGCTGGCCGTCGCGGGCGAACCCGGGACGATCGGCTGCGGGGCGTGCCGAGGTGGGGCGATCATCGCGACCGAAGCGGCCACGCTCGTTGCTGCGATCATCGTCGCGACGCGGGCGGGGAGACCAATCGTTGCGATCGCGGGGCGGGCCGTCGGCGCGCGGGGGGCGCGGTGACCAGTCGTTGCGATCACGAGCGGGCGCATCGCTGCGCGGTGGCCGTGGCGACCAGTCGTTGCGGTCGCGCGGCGGGCCATCGGTGCGTGCGCCGCGGTAACCACCACGATCAGCACCGTAGGCCGGTCGATCGCCGCCCCGATCGGCACCACGATCGGCACCGTACGCCGGGCGACCCGAGGGGCGGTCGCCCCCGTAGGCCGGGCGCTCGCGGGCAGCGGGTGCGTCGCTGCGTCCGGCGTAGCCGCCGCGGTCGCCGCGATTGTTGCGGTCGGCGTAGCTGGGCCGGTCGTAGCTGGGCCGGTCGTTGCTGGGCCGGTCGTTGCTTGAGCGGTCGTTGTTGCTTGAGCGGTCGTTGTAGCTGGGCCGGTCGTTGCTTGAGCGGTCGTTGTTGCTGGGCCGGTCGTTGTAGCTGGGCCGGTCGTTGCTTGAGCGGTCGTTGTAGCTGGGCCGGTCGTTGCGCTCGGCGTAGCTGCCGCGGTCGCTGGAAGCGCCGCGGTCGCTGTAGCCGCCACGGCTGTTGCGGTCGCTGTAGCTGCCGCGGTCGGCATTGCGGTCGCCACGTCCGGCATAGCCGCCGCGGTCGCGCTCGCCGCGGTCGCGGTTGCCGGTTTCGCGCTCGCCTGCGGGCACGCGCTCGATGGGCTTCTCGCCCTGCTCCCAGCTGACCTCGGCGTTCACGTTGTCGCTCATCCGCTGGGCGATGCGCTGGCGGCTCGGCGGCACGAACGCCACGACCATGCCTGCGTTGCCGGCGCGGCCGGTGCGACCCGAACGGTGGGTGTAGTCCTTGTCGTTGTCGGGCATGTCGTAGTGCAGCACCAGGCTCACGTTGTCAACGTGGATGCCGCGAGCGGCAACGTCGGTGGCCACGAGGGCCTGGATCTTGCCGCGCTTGAAGTCGTCGAGCGTGCGCTGCCGCACGGCCTGGCTGCGAGCGCCGTGAAGTGCTCCGGCCTTCACGCCGGCGCGGTTGAGGTCCTCGCTCACATCGTCGACGCCGTAGCGGGTCTTCACGAACACCACGGTCGGGCCGTGCTCTTCGATCAGCGCAACCGCGGCGTCGAGTCGCTCGCTCGGGCGGGTGACGACGAAGCGGTGATCGACGGGCGCCTGCTCCACGTCCTCCATCAGGTCGTGACGGACGGGATCCTTCATGAAATCGCGGATCAGTTCCTGCACGTCGCCGTCGAGTGTGGCCGACCACAGCATGGTCTGGCGCGTGTTCGGGGTCATGTCGAGGATCTTGCGCACGTCGGGCATGAAGCCGAGGTCGGCCATGCGGTCGGCTTCGTCGATCACGCAGACTTCGACGGCACTGAGGTCGCAATAGCCCTTCTCGATGATGTCGAGGAGGCGACCGGGGGTGGCCACCACGACCGAGGCGCCCTTGCGCAACGAGTGGATCTGCGGGCCGAACGATGCGCCACCGTAGATGGCCTGCACAAAACGCCACTGGGCGCGACCCAGTGTGACGAACACCTTCTGTACCTGCTCGGCGAGTTCGCGGGTGGGTACCAGCACCAGGCCGGTGGGCTTGTGCGGTGCGGCCTGGCTGATGCGCACCATCATCGGGATGCCAAAGCCGAGGGTCTTGCCCGAACCTGTGGGGGCGCGCCCACACAGGTCCTTGCCGGCGAGGGCGTCGGGGAGGGTGATGGCCTGAACCGGGAACGGTTCGGTGATGCCATCAGCGGCGAGTGCTTCGACGAGGCGCGCGGGGACGCCAAGATCTGCAAATGATTGGGACACGTTGTAGCTCCTTATGGGCGGCACACGTTCGCAGCCACTTGCCTGCGCCCAATTATGGGATGCCCAGCTACTCGCGTGTGATCTGTTCCGATGAACAGCGGTCGCATCGTATCAGAAGGAAATCACAATCGCACGCGCCCGATGCGCGCACCCCCACCCGACCCCCGTTCGGCCCATCACCGATCTGTCAGTAGATGTGAGCCCCAAAGGGCACAAATCAACTGCCGGAACGCACCGCTTGCCAATGTGTGAAACTGTGCGGATGCTGCCCCCAGCCGAGCGAATGAGGGCGTTGCTTGAGGGTCGCCGACCGGCGTACTCGCTGCAGCGCGAGCTGTATGTCGACACTGAGCTGTACGAGCTTGAGCTCGAGCACATCTGGGGGCGCGAGTGGGTGTTTGCCGGGCACGGCATCGAGATCCCGGGGCCCGGCGACTATTTGACGCTGCCCATTGGCCACTACAACATCATCGTTCTGCGCGGTGCCGATGGCGTCGTGCGCGCCCTGCACAACGTATGCCGTCACCGCGGTTCCATGCTGTGCGATCAGGCGCAGGGTTCTGTGCAGCGGCGCATCGTGTGCCCCTACCACCAATGGTCGTACGAGCTCGATGGCCGCCTGGCCCGAGCGCGCAAGACCGACGCTGGCTTCGAACCCAACGACCACGGTCTGGTGCAGGCGTCGTGCGAGATGGTCGGCGGGATGATCTTCGTCTCGGTTGCCGAATCGCCACCCGATTTTGCGCCGGTGGCATCGCTGGTCGGTCGATACCTCGCGCCGTTCGACCTCGAGCACGCCAAGGTCGCCTTCAGCTCCACCATCGTTGAGGACAGCAACTGGAAGCTCGTCTTGGAGAACAACCGCGAGTGCTACCACTGCAAGGGTGCGCATCCTGAGCTGTGTGCCACGTTCCCGGAGGCGCCGCTGCATTCCGGCGGTGGTGAAGGCGACGACCTGGCTGCGCTGCAACAGATCGTCGAGCGGTGCGAGGCGATGGGCCTACCCAGCGCGTTCACGGCATCGGCCGACCACCAGTACCGGGCGATGCGCTTGCCTCTGCTCGGCACTGCTCGCTCGATGACCCATGACGGTGAGCCCGCCGTGGCCCGGCGGTTCGGTCACCTGCCGGCCGACAACATCGGCGACGTCTTGCTGTACCACTACCCGTCCACGTGGAATCACTTCGTGGCGGATCACGCCGTGACCTTCCGCATGCTTCCGATCGGGCCGATGCAGACCCAGCTCACCACCACCTGGTTGGTGCCTGGATCAGCGGAGGCCGGAGTTGACTACGACGTCGAATCCCTCACCAGCGTGTGGTTGGCAACCAATGCGCAGGACAAGGTGCTGGTCGAGCGGGCCCAGCGCGGAGTGCGCTCACCCGCGTATCGCCCGGGCCCGTACTCAACCGCCGAGGAAGAAGGCGTCATCCAGCTCATCGACTGGTACGCGACGTCGATGCAGGGCGCGCTCGGGGACGGATTGCAGGGCGCGCCTGCGTAGTCTGCAGTGATGGGGACAGCGGAATTCGATCTCATTGTTCGCGGCGGCACGGTGCTCGACGGGTCGGGGGGCCCCGGCCGTACAGCAGATGTGGCGGTCAGCGGGGGCATCGTGGTGGCCGTTGGCCAGGTCGATGGTTCCGCCACGCGCGTCATCGATGCGGACGGCGCCCTGGTCACGCCCGGGTTCGTCGACATTCACACGCACTACGACGGTCAGGCCACGTGGGACAGCTCGCTCGCCCCTTCGTCCACGCATGGCGTGACCACAGTGGTCATGGGCAATTGTGGTGTCGGCTTCGCTCCGGTTCGAGTGGCAGATCGTGATCGGCTGATCGAGCTGATGGAGGGCGTCGAGGACATCCCCGGTGCTGCATTGCACGAGGGGCTCAGCTGGCAGTGGGAGAGCTTCGCCGAGTACCTCGATGAAATCGACCGGCGCCCGCACGACATTGACGTTGCGGCACAGGTACCGCACGGTGCCCTGCGCCTGTATGTGATGGGCGAGCGCGGCGCCAACCGCGAACCTGCCACGCAGGCAGAAATCGAGGTAATGGGACGCCTCGCCGCCGACGCCGTCGTTGCCGGAGCGTTGGGCTTCACCACGTCGCGCACGCTCAACCATCGCACGAGTCGTGGCGAGCCGACGCCCACACTCACCGCTGCGCGTGATGAATTGGTCGGTATCGCAGCGGCGATCGGCCGCACGGGTGCGGGTGTGCTGCAGGTGGTGTCTGACCTCGTCGATTTCGACGACGAGCTGGAAACGCTCCGCTTGATGATGTCGGTGTCGGGCAGGCCGCTGTCGGTCTCGCTCGCTCAATCGGCACGTAACGCCGGACAGTACCGGCGTCTGCTCGATGCGCTGACGGCGGCCAATGCTGACGGGCTCACCATGCGTGCGCAAGTTGCCGCACGCGCCATCGGCGTGCTCGTGGGATTACAGGCCACCGTCAACCCCTTGCGGGGTTGCCCCACGTTCAAGTTGTTGCGGGGGTTGGCGCTACCCGAGATGGTCGCGGAACTGTCCCGATCCGATGTGCGCGCTGCGATCATCGCCGAATACCCGCAGCACTGCTTGGCGCTGGTGGGCGACGCTTCGCGCATGTTCGTGCTCGGTTCCCGACCGGACTACGAGCCCGCTGCCGACGCCAGCGTTGCTGCCATGGCGTCACGCGCTGGGTGTGCGCCCGAGGAGATGCTGTACGACCTGCTGGTCGCCGATGGAGGGACCAGCCTGTTGTACGTGCCCATCCTCAACTATGTCGACGGCAACCTCGATGTTGTTGGCGAGATGCTCGCCCATCCGCATGCGGTGCCTGGTCTCAGCGATGGCGGAGCCCATGTCGGAACGATCTGCGACGGCAGCTTTCCCACCACCTTGCTCGCCCACTGGGGCAGGGACCGCACGCGGGGCCCCAGGTTCGATCTCGCCTGGCTGGTCAGCCGCCAGTCCCGCGCCACGGCCGAAGCCGTTGGCCTGTTGGACCGCGGCCTGCTGGCCCCCGGCTACCGCGCCGACATCAACGTGATCGATTTCGATCGGTTGCAGCTGCACGCACCGCAACTGTCGTTCGATCTTCCAGCGGGTGGGAAGCGGTTCCTGCAGGGCGTCGACGGCTACCGTCATACGTTCGTGGCCGGCGTCGAGACCTACGCCGAGGGTTATCCCACGGGCGCGCTGCCCGGTCGGCTCGTACGAGGGAGTACATCATGAACACATTGGGGCTCATCGAACCGATCATCTCGGCCGATTCACACATCACCGAACCTCCCGGCACCTATGTCGACTACATCGACCCTGCCTATCGCGACCGAGCGCCGCGACTCGTGGATGGTGGCGAGAAGCTGGGCGAGGTGTTCGTGGTCGACGGTATGGCCCGGCCGCTCTCGTTGTCTACCGCAGCGGCTGCAGGCAAGCGTCCCGAGGAAATCAAGGCGATGGGCGCTCGTTTCGACGATCTGCACCGTGGCGGGTGGGACCCGGTTGCGCGCATGGCCGATCAGGATCGCGACGGCGTGGCCGCCGAGGTCATCTACCCCAGCATCGGGATGGTGTTGTGCAACCACTCCGATATCGATTACAAGAACGCCTGCTTCCAGGCGTACAACCGATGGCTCGCTGAGTTCTGTGGTGCCCGTCCGCAACGCCTGCTCGGCCTGGGCCAGACCGCCATGCGTACGCCGGAAGAGGGCATTGCCGACCTGCGCACGATCAAGGATCTCGGCCTGCGCGGTGTGATGTTGCCCGGCGCGCCAGGGGTCGAGGACTACGACTCCACCATCTACGACGAATTCTGGGAGGCCGCAATCGAGCTGCAGCTCCCGCTGTCGTTCCACATCCTCACCATGTCGTCGGGCAAGACCCGTGGCCCGAAGATGGCTGGCTTCCTCAGCATCGTGCGTGGCTGCCAGGACGTGATGGCGATGCTGGTCATGGGTGGCGTGTTCGAGCGTCACCCGAACCTGCGCATCGTGTGCGCCGAGGCCGATGCCGGCTGGGTGCCCCACTTCATGTACCGCATGGACCACGCCTACAACCGCCACCGCTTCTGGCTGCCCGCCGGCCAGGAGCTGTCGAAGCTGCCCAGTGAGTACTTCGCCGACAACATCTATGTCACGTTCCAGGACGACTGGTCGGCGTTCCGCCAGGCCGACGACATGAACTGGAAGCACCTGCTGTGGGCCAACGATTTCCCACATTCGGACTCCACCTGGCCGTGGAGTCAGGAGATGCTGGCCGAGCACACCGGCCAACTGCGCCACGAGCAAAAGGTCGCCATCCTGTCGGGCAACGTTGCCGAGTTGTACAACATCGATCGGTCCGTTCTGGCGGCAGGCGTCTGAGGATGAGCAGCGACGCAGCTGCTCAGGTCGCGCCGTCGCACTTCGGACTCTGCGTGACCGACCTCGAACGGTCGTTGCGCTTCTACTGCGATGGTCTGGGATTCGCGAAGGCCGAGGGGTACACGCTCGACGACACGATGTTGCCGGCCCTGGCGCGCAGCCTCGAGGTGGGTTCGCCCGTGGCCGTCACGTCACAGTTCATCACCCTCGGCTCGATGAAGATCGAGTTGTTGCACTACGCCAATCCCGCAGTGTTCGGCACGCCGTCGGCCAGCCGCGGTCAAATCGGGTTCACGCACCTGTCCTTCTTCGTCGACGACGTCGATGCTTCAGCCGCTCGGCTGGTTGCGCTCGGCGGGACCATCATCGAGGCCACGCGCGCCAATCTCGGCATCGAGGTGGTGTTCCTGGCCGACCCCGACGGTGCGCGCGTCGAGTTGATGAGCCCAATGCCACGGCCGTCGACCGCGTCGTAGTCTTCGCTGGTGTTGCCCCGGCGCCCATCGCAGCCTGTGGCCCGGCAGGGCATTAGGTCCATGGTCTGAGGTGGCATCGCGCCCTATCGGCGCCGGCCAGAGAGGGTTAGCTTCAGACCTGACAACTGCAGGAGGTGATCCCGATGCGTTCTCTCACCCGTTTCGGCCAGCACTCTGGGGTCCCCGGCGCATTGGCCGTGCTCGCGTTCGTCATGCTCAGCGCATGTTCGGGGGGCGATCAGGCGGGGCCGGGTTCTGGCGGTACGGAGAGCCAGCCGGTCACCAGCACCGCTGGTACCGTGCCATTGATCCAACCGGGATACGAGCGTCAGGCGGTGCTCGATGCCTTGGGTGAGCCCGATGCGTTCCGGCTCACCGTGAATGACCTCGACGGTGTGTCCGTGACCCAGGAGTCCCTGGTGTACGGCGAGCTGACGGCTCGCATCGATCTTGTCGATGGTGTGGTCGCCGGAACCGAGACGATCGACCCGTACCCCACCGGCACGATGTACCCACACCAGTACTCGAGTTGGGAGCTGCGCGGCGGGATGACAGCGCAGGAGGCGCGCAGCGCGCTCGAGGGCGTGGAGCTGGTGTCGATGGACGGCTCGGCCGTCGGCATCCCCGGTGGCACCTGGCTGGCAGGGAACCAACTGTTGCTCGGCTTTGCCGACAACAAGCTGGTGTACGCCGAGACCTTCCCGCTGACCCCCGACGAGGCAGGGACCTGGCTGACCGAGGTGCAGAGCGGGGTGGCGCCATGAGGCACAGGTTGATCGGGACACTCCTGGCCGTCGTCCTTGCCATCACCACCACCGTCGTGGTGCCCGCAGCGAGCCCGCTGAGCACTGCACGTCCGGCACTGGCGGCGGCTGATCCAGTGGGCAACCTCGTGGTCGGGTTCACCAAGCTGCTCGTCGGCAGCACCACCCGCGCCACGGTGTACAACAACATCGACCAGCTCGAGAAGGACCTGCGCACACAGTACGACGCGTACGCGGCGACGGCCGCGAAGAACAACGACACCCGCACACAGGTGTTGTTGACCCGCGAGCGCGACCTGCAGATCGGCTGGTTGGAGGGCGTTCGCAAGAACACCGGGCAGACCATCACCGGCGAGCAGCCGTTCCTGTTGCTCTCGATGATCGCCAACACCAAGGAGGCCCAGAAGTTCCTCGGTCGGGCCGGGAGCGAGGTGCTCAAGGTGAAGTCCAAGATCACCGGCCTTCGTACGGCGATCACCACGGGCTCGGTCGGCAGCGCGTTGGTCGAGACGCGGAAATGGGCCGCACAGCTCGAGAACCTCAGTGGCTCGTGGTCGATCATCGCCGGGTCCAAGGGCGCCGAGATGGCAGCAGCTGCAGATCGCGTCAGCCGCGCCCTGCGCCGCGTCGATGCGGCCGCTGCCGACGCAGACAAGCAACTCGAATCGTTGGGCAACGACCTGCAGCAGATCAGCAACGGCCTGGCCGCGCTCGATCAGGTGCCCCGCCGCCCGCGCGGCGGCAACGGAATCCTCGGCTTCATTCTCAACTTCGTTCGTGTCGACAAGACCGTGGTCGATGTCCTCGCCGAGTTGTTCAACCCGCGTCTGCGCAACATGCCCGGGGTCAAGTTGGACAAGCTGCAGCGCGACCTCCGTACGGCGCTGTCCGAGTTCATCCGCCGCCGCTTGCACGACTGCGTGAAACAGGCCGGCCCACAACTGCGCTACCTCATCGAGAACGAACCCTCCGATGCCGTCGACACCGGGTCGCTCGGGCCTCCTGTCGATGACGGTACGGAGAAGCTGCCGCTGTGCGATCCGCTGACCGCAGCCGAGGTTGAGGAGTTGGCCGGCAACGTGGAGCAGGTGCAGGAGACCAGCAAGAATGCGCCCGAACCCACGGCCGACAAGCCGTTCGCTGGCGGCGAGTACCAGGTGACAGAGAAGAGCAACAGCCCGACGGCGATGGCACGACTCGCCCGTATCGGCACGGGCAGCCTCACGGTGCGTGACCTCAGCCAGCGTCCCCTGTTCTCGTTGGGCGCCGATCTCATCGGAACACCGTCGTTGGACCTGCTGTTCGATCTCGGTGCCGGCACGGTCACGGGAACGTTCGCCGCCGACTTCGCCTGTGTCCCGTCCACCTGCGGTGGGTTGCTCGGCGAGACATCGACCGGGCATGTCGAGGGCGAGTTCGGGCCACTGCAGTACGGCGTTCCTCCGACTGCGATGCCGGCCGACTTCCCGTTCCCCGAGCACCACTGGTACGCCCCGAGTACCGGTATCTGGTGGGCGGGTGGAGCGATCGATCTGCGCGTGAGGCTCAGCGGTTCGTACACGCTCGATCAGGGCCTCGAGAGCGGGTCCTACGACACCACGCTGAAGGCCTGGGTGTCGTCGGAGCTCACGCCCGCTGGTTCGTACAGCGCGACGTTGCGCCCCGCTGGGTGGAGAGCGAACTTCAGCGTGCGGATCGACCACCCCGACACGGTGATCCCGCAGTGGTCGCTGTATCTCGGTGCCGATGCCGACATCTACGACGGCAACGTCGCCACCCCACCCCGCTCGTGAATCATGGCCGTGTTGCGGAGGTGGAGGGCGATGACCACACTGGTTGCCGCGGCCCACACGCACCACAGTGAGACGAAACTGCTCTCGCTGAGCCAGGCGAGCAGTGCGGCAGCCACGAGATTGACGAGTCCCAAAGTGCGCAGCCGACGGTGTTGTGAGGAGAGCAACGGCCCACAGGTCGCGAGCACGTAGAGGCCCACGATCACGCCGCCGTTCCAGATGCTCACGTGGTACTCGATGTGGTGCCCATCGATCGAGGCCTCCACCGGACCGCGCAGCAACGAGAACAGCAGCACGGCAGCCACCGCGACACCGCCGCCGACGAAGAGGTACATGCGCAGGCGGTTACCCAGCGGTTCCAGCAGTGTGACGGCAGCTGGGACGAGGATCGGCACCACCACGAACGCGATCAGCAGATACGACCACAGTGCGGCGCGGTAGACCGTGTTGCCGACCCGGTCGTCGAGCCCCCACCACACGAAGGTCTCGATCAACTCGTGCACTGCGAACACCATCGGTAGCGCAGCGAGCGGGATGTCGATGCTGCGCCGCACATGGCGCAAGGTGTCGATGCCCACAGCACCGGTGACGAGTCCGGCGACGAGGTCTGCCTGCGGCGAGAAGCACATTTCGTCAGGTGAGGCGCGTGGCGCAGCGCGTTGTGCTCGAGACGAGATTCCGCGGTTGTTCCACGTGGTCCATCTGAACACACTTCACGGCGGTCTGCCAGCGACCGCTCTGTGGCGTGACGCCACCCAGTAGCGTTCATCCACGTGACATCTCGAATGTGCGTGCTCGGTGACTTCGCCTGGGACGTACTCATCCGTACCAACAGCGAACTGAAGAAGGGTGGCGACACCTTCGGCGAGGTCATGCTCACCCCCGGGGGCAGTGCTGCGAACGTCGCTGTCTGGGCCAGCCGCAGCGGCACGGCCACGTCGTTCGTCGGCAAGGTGGGCGGCGACCGCTTCGGGCAACTCGCCCAGGAGAACCTCGACCACGAGCACGTCGACGCCTACCTCGTCGCCACCGACGCACATCTCACCGGCTCGGTGGCCGTGTTCGTGGATCACACCGGCGAACGCTCGATGGTCTCCGGGCGCGGCGCCGACTTCTACCTGCTCGCTTCCGAACTCCCGAAGTCGATCATCGCTGAATCGAACCACCTGCATCTCACTGCGTGGTCCTTCTTCACCGATCCGCCCCGATCGGCAGCGCGTACGGCGGCCAAGATCGCCAAGGCCGCCGGGGCCACGCTGTCGTTCGATCCCGGCTCGTTCCAGATGATCGAACAGATGGGTGTTGCGCCGTTTCTCGCGTGCACGCAAGATCTCGGCGTCGACATTTTCCTGCCGAACTTCGAAGAGGGTCAGATACTTACCGGCCTGTCCGAGCCGGGCGAGATCGCCCAGCGCCTCACGGTGCTGTACCCCGGCGCGCTGGTGGTGCTCAAGCTTGATGCCGATGGGTCGTACGTGCATCAGAATGGCATCGGCACGCACATCCCGCCTGCAACCAACAACCTCGTCGATGCCACCGGAGCAGGAGACTCGTTCGCTGGTTCGTTCCTGGCCCACGTTCTCGAGCATGACTCCGCAGTGGAGGCGGCGCGTTTCGCAACGCGAATCTCCGCGTGGGTCATCGAACGAATTGGCGCCCGGCCCGAGGCGGATGCCCGCCTCACCGCACTGCTCAGCCAGCGCTGACGATTACGAGATGCCCGGCCAGTCGTCAACGCGAAGGCCGGGGCATTGGCTGCGCAGCGCCGAGGAGATCGACCCGGCTTCGGCCGGATCCATCGTGAGTCCCCATCGCGCCTTCACAGCCAACCAGTTGGCCAGATACTCGCATTGTTGCGTGGGCGGCAGCCAAGCGGCGGGGTCGCGGTCACCTCGAGATTGGCTGACGCTGTCGCTGACCATCGCCAGCGACCGCTGGTCGCTCATGTCGTTGGCGAAGGCGTCGCGGCGCTGTTGTGACCACGCGAATGCGCCCGAGTCCCAGGCCTCCTTGAGCGACACGGTGCGAACGAGGGTCAACCGCGTTGGGTCGGTAACGACGGTCTGCTCCCATGGGCTCGCCCATCGGCCAGAGGTGATACTGCAGCGTCGGCCGACGACGACTGCGGTGATGGAGTCGCGGATGAGCACCCGTTGGGCCGTGTTGCATCCAGCGCCATCAGTGGTCGAGGCTGCAAAGGAAGCGTTCTTGTACGCAGGTGCGCCCCTGTGCTCGCCGGACACCGGAATGGCAGCCAGCACCGCGGTGGCGGCCTGTCCGGGCGGGGGAGGTGGTGTTGTCGTGGGCGGCGTCGTGGGCTTGGTGGTGGTGGCCGGCACCGTGTGGGGCGTGGTGGTCGGGACGGTCGATGGGGTCGTGAGGTTCGTCGTGCCTGGCGCCTGCGCGGCGGTGGTCTGCGTGCTGACCTCGCCGGCCACGGTGGACGGCACCGTCGGTGGCTTGATGGTCGGTGGCGTCGAGGGCCGGGTCACGTTGGGATTGGTGGTGCCCGTGTGCAGCAGTGTGTCGGCCGACGATGTCGTTGAGTCGGCAATGGTGGATTCCACCGATGGCAATGGGGCCAGTGTCAGGTCGCTGGCAATGCGCTTGTTCGAGCATCCGCATGCCAGGAGCCCGATGGTCACCACAGCACATGTTCGGAGTGTGCGCCGCTGCATCGCGCCAGTATTGCCGATGAGGGTGACGTGCGCGCATCAACGGGCCTGTGGCGCGAATCGGGCCAGACCGACCGGTCGGCCATTCTGCGGTTAGTGTCGCTGGTGATGACCGCGACGGAGAACAGCCTGCATCGCAGGGCTGGCGTATGAACTCTGACAACCTCGCCGACGATGAGCTCATCGTCAGCGACGAGGAGTCGCGTGGAGCGATGCGGTCGTTCCTGCAGCGCGCCGAGGTCCGGCTCTCTACGATCCACCGCGTGGCTCAGGCGCTGCTGGGCGGCTCGGCGCTCATCTTGTTACTGCCGCTGTTCTTGCGCGACGCGTTTCCCAAGATGATGACGGTGATCATCGCGTCGTACGACGCACATCAGAACTGGGTGCCCACCGTCGCCGTTGGCATCGCCGCTGCTCTGGTCATCTTGTTGCCGGTTCCAGCGGTGTACCTGCTCGTTGGCGATCTGCTGGCCTTCTACTTCACGAGCAATACCTTTGGTGCCCACCCTGCGGGAACGAACAGCCCGAAACAGACCGTGTTCAATCCCCGCTTCATCATTCCCGGCCTGGGCTTCAACACCGATGAACTCAGTCCAGCGACCAAGCAACTGCTCGCCGAGGGCCGCAACGACGAATGGACCCGTGGGCTGCTCGTGCCGCACAGCACCGACGACGACGGATGGCGCGACCGGTTCGACACGCGCACCTATGAGGTGTGGGGTGTCGTCGCCGATGAAGGTGCAGCGGGCGACACCGAGCGTGTCCGTCAGGCGTTTCGGTTGGCCGGGCTCAATCGTGATCGCACGCTTGCCAAGGATGTGGCGCGCACCGAGGCGTTGGTCGCCCGTCATGTGCTGGCGATCCGCACCATCGTGTTGCGTTACAGCAAGGCGCTGCTGCTGCTCATCGCCACCACCGTGGTGACCCTTGCAGCCTCGGGCCTGGTCGATCAGGCCATTCGCGAGGATCCCACGGGCGGCAAGTTTTCCGGTGGTTTCCCCTATCGGTACATCTTCCTGGTGGCACTCGTCTACGCGTTCTGGGCGCCGCTGGCTGCTCGTAGCGTCACAGCACCCTTGCGGATGATCCAACGGCACACACCCGGAGTGGGGGAACTCCGCGACGCATACCTTGACCGGCACACCACCCAGTTCGAATCAGCCACCATCCTGGTCACCCTTGTCGTGCTCGTGGCTGCGGACACCGCCATGATCTTTGCCGGAGCAAGGTCCAACGGAGGCGTTGGGCTGGCTCTCGGCATCGTGGTGGCCTGCCTCAGCGCAGCGGCGTGGATCGCCGCACTCAACGATTTCGGGGCGAATCCCCGTGACGCCTTCCATGCCACGATGCTGCTGATCCGCGGCTACGACGCGCCCGACCGTGCCGCAGCCATTCGTGCTGCGCAGGCCGTGCGGCCCGTCGAATCAGCGTCCGCCGCCGCGGCCAACGAATAGCGCGGCTGCGGGCCAGCGCCCGGCGGTAGCGGAGACAATCTCGGCAGCGGAGAGAAATCTTGGCAACGACGTTGCACTCGAACATGTGTTCTGCTACACTGACCGACAATCTTCCCCGGTGCTTTCGACAGCTGTATCTATGTCTGTCCACGTCGTGTCAACGAGTCTGAGTGGTGTGGGAGGTGGTTGCCGTGTCCATCGATGATCTGGCTGATATTGCTGATATTGCTGATATTGCTGATATTGCTGATATTGCTGATATTGCTGATATTGCCGTCGACGCCTTCCGCGGGTTGCGCGGGTATCAGCGTGACCAAGCGTTCATGGATGTCGAACGCCAGATCCGCCGGCTCGTGGCGTTGCAAGCGGCGATGCTCGCTGAGGTGACGGTCTCGTACTCGTACCTCGACGACGCCCATCACACCCCGGTCTCATGGGCGCAGGCTGTGT
>WLMZ01000032.1 GCA_009726095.1 Actinomycetota bacterium | reverse complement strand
CCCGACGGCCACTGTGGTGACCAACGACGGCGACCGCTTCGGCCGCTCCGGTTGGCGCCTTGGTAGCTCTGGTGGTGGCGCCACTGCAGCAGCGCTGGAGGAAGCGGTGGAGCGTGCCAGTCGGGCTGCCGCCGAGCTCGAGCGGTGCGAGGCTGCGCTGCGCGCCGCGAAGGCCGAGCAGCAATCGGCCCGTCTGGCCGAGGCCGATCTGACGCGACGGCTCGATGCCAACGATGCCCGGTTCACGGCTGCCTCCGAAGGGCTTGTCCGCGTGCAAAGCGATCGTCGCGAGGCCACCACCGAGATGGAGGCAGTCACCCGGGTCATCGACGAAGCCTCCGAACGGTTGGAGCGCGAGCGCGGGCACGTTGCCGAGCTGGAGTCGTTGGTACCCGCACTCGAGGCCGATGAGCAGGCCGAGGCCGCCGCAGCCAGGGCGCGCGGCGAGGCCCGCGCCCGAATCGAGTCGCGCACCGCGTTGTTGGCGTCGCGCCGCAAGGACCTCGAGGTTCGTAACGCTGGTCTGCACGAGCGCCAGCTGTTCCTCGAGCGCCGCATCGAGGAGACAGAGCGGCGCCTACTGGCCGATGCCCAGGCCCGTGCCGAGGCAGCCCAGCACCGGGTGGCCATCGAGCGCAGCCTGCACGCCGCAGCGCTGCTGAGCGAGCTCGTCGACGCACATCGGCTTGTCATCGAATCCCGTCTCGCCGAGCTGCAGTTGCAGCGCCGCCGCCAGAGCGAGGAGGTCCGGTCACTCGTCGGCCGACTCGACGACCTGCGTCGCGCTCGGGTCCTTGCCGAACGGCAGTTGGACGAAACCCGCGAACTTGCCCGGCGCGTAGAGATCGAAGAGGCCGAAGCCCGGATGCGCCTGGAGGCGGCGGTCGAATCACTGCGCCGCGAACTCGACCTCGAGCCCGACGCCGCAGAGGCCGCAGAGATGCCCGCCCTTCCCGAAGGGATCACCGCTGCGGCCCGAGTGCGCGACCTCGAACGTGAGCTCCGCCTGCTCGGTCCGATCAACCCGTTGGCGCTCGAGGAGTTCAACGAACTGCAGGAGCGGCACCGGTTCCTCGAGGAACAACTCGAGGATGTACGCAACACCCGGCGCGAGCTCTCCCGTGTGATCAAGGCCGTGGATCTTGAGATCCAGACCGTGTTCGCTGCCGCCTTCGCCGATGTCAGCACGAACTTCACGAACCTGTTCAGCATGCTGTTCCCCGGCGGTACCGGCACGTTGCTGCTCACCAACCCCGATGACTTGTTGAACACGGGCATCGAGGTGGAAGCCAAGCCCAGCGGCAAGAACGTGAAGAAGTTGTCGCTGCTCTCGGGTGGCGAGCGTTCGCTCACCGCCTTGGCCTACCTGTTCGCAGTCTTCCGCAGTCGGCCCTCGCCGTTTTACGTGATGGACGAAGTGGAGGCAGCGCTCGATGATGTGAACCTGCACCGATTCCTCGGCCTCGTGGCCGAATTCCGTCGTGATGCACAGCTGCTGATCGTCAGCCACCAGAAGCGCACGATGGAGGCAGGTGACTGCCTGCTCGGTGTGAGCATGCAGCCGGGTGGTTCGTCGAAGGTCGTCACGGAGCGTCAATCCGCGACTTCGTGAGTGATTACGCTGGAGCCATGACCGCAACCTCGACGAGCGCCAGTTCAGCGCCGGCGATTCAGCTCGTTCGGTTACGCAAGACCTTCGGTGATGTCGTCGCCGTGGACACCGTGGATCTCGAGATCGTCGAAGGTGAGTTCTTCTCGCTGCTCGGTCCTTCGGGTTCGGGCAAGACCACGGTGCTGCGCCTGATCGCCGGCTTCGAGATGCCCACGGCTGGCGCTGTGCTGCTGCAGGGACAGGACGTGACCCGTCTTGCCCCGTACGACCGTGACGTCAACACTGTCTTTCAGGACTATGCCCTGTTCCCGCACATGACCGTCCAGCAGAACGTGGAGTACGGGTTGAAGGTCAAGGGCGTGGCCAGGGTCGAGCGGCGCCGGCGTGCCGGCGAGATGCTGGAATCCGTGCGGCTCGGGGGCTACGGGAACCGCCAGCCCAGCCAACTCTCGGGTGGGCAGCGCCAGCGCGTCGCGCTGGCCAGGGCGCTGGTGAATCGGCCCAAGGTCCTGCTGCTCGACGAACCGCTCGGAGCGCTCGACCTGAAGCTGCGCGAAGAGATGCAGTTGGAACTCAAGAGCATCCAACACGAGGTCGGCATCACGTTTGTGTTCGTGACCCATGATCAGGGTGAGGCGCTGAGCATGAGCAGCCGCGTCGCCGTATTCAACCAGGGTCGCATCGAGCAGGTCGGCACCCCCCGCGACATCTACGAGCGACCCAGCTCTGCGTTCGTCGCCGGTTTCGTGGGGACGTCCAACTTCTTGCCGCCAGCGTTGGCGCACCGTCTGTTGGGCGTAGATGGCGCCCGCACCATCCGCCCCGAGCGCATTCGTGTGCTGACGCTCGCAGCCGACATCGCTGTCGGCGACGTGGTCGTCGACGGAACGGTGTCCGATGTCCAATATCTCGGTGCCGAGTGCCGAGTACGTATGCGCCTCGACGACGGCACCACGCTCGTGTGCAGCGTGCCGAGCGACGGACTCGCACGCGTCGCCATCGGACAGAATGTTCACATGGCCTGGCCGCGGGATGCAGCCGTTGCGATCGTGCAGCCGACCCAACACATCGAAATCGAATCCGAAACCAATACAACGGGAGAGACACCATGAGAACACGACGTATTGCAACCGGCTGCGGCCTCGCTGTTGCCTTGTTGCTGAGCGCCTGCGGCAGCAGCTCGGGCGGTGGGGGAGCATCGGCGCCGACAGCGCTCGGCAAGGCCGAGGGGTCGCTCAAGATCATCGCCTGGGCAGGGTATGCCGAGGACGGCAGCACCGACCCCGCCTACAACTGGGTGAGCAACTTCGAAAAAGACAGCGGCTGTCAGGTCGATGTCAAGATCGGCAACACCTCCGACGAGATGTATCAGCTCATGCAGACCGGCGAGTACGACGGCGTGTCCGCTTCGGGCGACGCGAGCGTTCGGCTCATCGACGCCGGTCTGGTGGCCCCGGTCAACACCTCGCTGGTTCCGCACTATGCCGACATCTCGGCGTTCCTCAAGGATCAGGCCTACAACACCAGTGGCGGCAAGAACTACGGCATCCCGCACGGTTGGGGCGCCAACTACCTCATGTACAACACCGACGTCGTGTCGCCGGCGCCGGATTCGTGGGGTGTCGTGTTCGACAAGGCATCGCCGTACAAGGGCAAGGTCACGGCGTACGACGCTCCGATCTACATCGCCGATGCTGCGCTGTACCTCAAGACGGCCAAGCCTGAACTCGGCATCACGGATTCGTATTCGCTCACCCAGGCGCAGTTCGACGCAGCCGTGGCGCTGTTGAAGGACCAGCGCACCGTCGTCGGCGAGTATTGGAGCAATTACGCCGTGTCGCAGAGCGCGTTTGAGCAGGGGTCCATCGTGCTTGGCACCACGTGGCAGGTCATCGCCAACCTGGCTCAGGCCAATGACGCAAAGGTCGCCACTGTCTTGCCCAAAGAGGGCGCCACCGGTTGGAGCGACACCTGGATGGTGTCGTCGAAGGCCAAGCACCCCAACTGCATGTACATGTGGATGGACTACATCACCAGCCCCGAGGTCCAGGCCCAGGTGGCGTACTACTTCGGTGAGGCACCCGCCAACCCCAACGCATGTGCGTTGATCGCCGACGACCCCACCCATTGCGACGTGTTCAAGGCAACCGACGCAGACTTCTACAAGGGCATCAGCTTCTGGGCGACGCCCCGCAAGAAGTGTCTCAACGGTTCGGGCGACAACTGTGTTCCATTCTCCGAGTGGATCAAGGCCTGGACAGCGATCAAGGGCTGAGCCGTCCGCCGTGGTGGCGCAATCACGGCGACCGTGATTGCGCCGCCCAGTCGCCCCGTTGACCATGACCACAGCAATCGACTCCCCACATCGCCCGGCGAGGCGCGTGTCCAGATTCTTCGACGCGCGCCCGAGATGGCGCCTTGCCGGACTCCTCACTGGGCCGGCCCTCTGGCTCGTGGTGTTGTACTTCGGCTCGCTGATGGCGCTGTTCCTCACCTCGTTGTACCGATTGAACGACGATGCCACCCGCATCACCGAGCAGATGGGCACCTCGAACTACCACGAGCTGTTGACCACCTCGGTCTACCGTGACATCGTCGTGCGCACCATCGGTGTCGCAGTGCTGGTCACGGTGATCGACATTGTGCTGGCGCTGCCCATTGCGTTCTTCATCGCAAAGATTGCCAGGCCCCGCCTGCGTACCGTCTTGATCACCGCCGTCCTCGTACCGTTGTGGGGCAGCTATCTGGTGAAGGCGTTTGCGTGGCGGGCGATTCTGGGCTCGCCGGGTGGCGTGCTGGACAAGACCTTCGGATCGAGCCCCGGGTACGGCCTGCCAGCGGTGGTCATCGTGTTGGCCTACCTGTGGCTGCCCTACATGATCGTGCCCATCTACGCCGGCCTCGACCGCCTGCCGGACTCGCTGTTGGAGGCGTCGAACGATCTTGGTGCCGGGTTCTGGCTGACCTTCCGTACGGTGGTCATTCCCATACTGTTCCCGGCGATCGTTGCCGGCTCGGTGTTCACGTTCTCGCTATCGATGGGGGACTACATCGCTGTTGCCCTCGTTGGCGGGCCCACGCAGATGATCGGCTCGGTGGTCTACGCCAACTTTGCATCGAACCTGCCCTTTGCCGCGGCCTTCGCCACGGTGCCAGTACTCGTGATGGTGTTCTACCTGTTGGGCATCCGCCGCACCGGCGCGCTGGAGAACCTGTGAGTCGGCGATGACCCACGTGAACCGCTCGACCCGCTTCGGCTTCCGACTGTGGACTGTCGTTGTCATCGCGTTCTTGTGGCTGCCGCTCGCCGTGGTGGCGGTGCTGTCGTTCAACACCTCCAGTTCGCTGGCGTGGCCGCCGAAGGGCCTCACGCTGCACTGGTGGGGTAAGGCGGTGCAGAACCAGGGCGCTCGCGATGCGCTGCTGATGAGCATCAAGACGGCGGTCTTCGCCACCGTCATTGCGCTGCTGTTGGGCACGGCCGCGGCCTTCGCCGTGCAGCGCTATCGGTTCTTCGGGCGCGAGCCGCTGAGCCTGATGATCGTGCTCCCGATTGCGTTGCCGGGCATCGTCACCGGTATTGCGCTGAACGCCGCATTCCGGCAGATTGGTCTCGACCTGGGCATCATCACCCTGGTCATTGCGCATGCCACGTTCTGTGTGGTGGTGGTCTACAACAACGTGCTCGCCCGCCTGCGGCGAATGTCTCCCAACCTCGAGGAGGCCTCGGCCGACCTCGGGGCCGACATGTTCCAGACATTCCGCATGGTCACGTTCCCGCTGTTGCGGTCGGCGTTGCTTGCGGGAGGGCTCCTGGCATTCGGCCTGAGCTTCGACGAGATCGTGGTCACCACGTTCACCAACGGCGCTGGTACCGATTTGCAGACGCTTCCGCAATGGATCCTCAGCAACCTCAGCCGGGGCGATCAGCAGCCAATCGTCAACGTGATGGCCACCGCCGTCATGCTCTTTTCGTTGGTGCCCGTGTGGGCGGCGCAGCGGCTCACCGGCGAGCAGTCGGGGCTTGCTGGCCGCTGACCCGGCGATAGCGTTTCTGCGTGCCAACGATCTACCTCGTCCTCATTGCCGTCGCCATCGTGTTTGGCGTGTCCGTGCTGCTGATCAGCAGGAAGCGTGCGGTCGGTCCGGCGGACAGATCACCAGCGATCACGGTTCCCGGTGCGCCCGGGCCCATACCGACCACGCCTGCGGCCGTGGCAGAGCCGGCCGTCGTGGCAGAGCCGGCCGTCGTGGCAGAGCCGGCCGCCGGGACCGACGAGGGCATCGAGATCTTCGAACGGCCACGGTTCCGCGACCGTATGTCGAAATCGCGTGCGGTGCTCGCCGGGGTGTTCAGCGGTGTGCGTAGTCGCAGTGGTATCACTGCAGAGACCTGGGACGATCTCGAGGAGGCTCTGCTGCGTGCCGATGTCGGTGTGCGTGTGACCGACGAACTGCTCAACGGCCTGCGTGCCCGGGTGGCATCCAAGGAGATCGCCGATCCCGAGGCTCTGCTCGCTGCATTGCAGGCCGACATGATCGGCCGTCTGTCGGCCAACGAGCGCGCCCTGCGTTTCGAGCCGGGCGAACCCGACGAGCCCAATGTGTGGTTGTTCGTGGGTGTGAACGGCGTCGGCAAGACCACCACCATCGGCAAGGTCGGCGCCCAGCAACGCCAGTTGGGCCGCAGCGTGCTGATGGCGGCGGGCGACACCTTCCGCGCCGCAGCCGCCGAACAGCTCGGCACCTGGGCGCAGCGTTCGGGCAGCGAGTTGGTGCGTGGCAGCGAGGGCGGCGATCCGAGTGCGGTGATCTTCGACGGGATCGAGAGCGCCAGTGCCCGTCACATCGACCTCGTGCTGGCCGATACCGCCGGTCGCCTGCACAACAAGACCAACCTGATGGAAGAGCTGCGCAAGGTGCGCCGGGTTGCCGCCAAGGGCCGCGGACGCGTCACCGAGGTGCTGCTGGTCATCGATGCAACCACCGGCCAGAACGGTCTGGCCCAGGCCCGGCAATTCGGTGAGGTCACCGAGGTGACGGGCGTGGTGCTGACCAAGCTCGATGGCTCGGCCAAGGGTGGCATCGTGTTTGCCATCGAAACCGAACTCGGTCTGCCGGTGAAGCTGGTCGGTCTGGGCGAGTCCATCGGCGATCTCGTCGAGTTCGACCCCACCGAGTTCATCGAGGCGCTGTTTTCGGAGTAGAGGCGCTCCGGCTTACTCGCTCGCGGCCGCTAACCTGAACCCCGCATGTTCGACACCCTGTCCGATCGTTTTGATGGCATCTTCAAGCGTCTGCGCGGCAAAGGCCGCCTGACCGAAAGCGATGTCGATGAGGTGCTGCGCGAAATCCGCACGGCCCTGCTCGAGGCCGACGTCAACGTGGCGGTGGCCCGCCGGGTGGTTGAGCGCATCCGCGAGCAGGCCGTTGGCGTCACGTTGTCGCAGGCCCTCGATCCCAGCCAGCAGGTCATCAAGATCGTCAGCAACGAGCTCACCAACATCCTTGGTGGCCAGACGCTGAAGATCACCTATGCCAGCCGCCCGCCCACGGTGGTGCTGATGGCCGGTCTGCAGGGTTCGGGCAAGACCACCAACTCGGCCAAGCTCGCCCGCTGGTTCAAGAGTCAGGGCCGTCACCCGCTGCTCGTTGGCGCCGACCTGCAGCGCCCAGCGGCGGTGGAGCAGCTCCGCGTCCTCGGGCGCCAGATCGACGTCCCGGTGTTCAGCGAGCCGGGTGATCCCGTCAGCACGGCCGCACGCGGCCTGGCCGAGGCACGTCGGTTGGGACGCGACGTGCTCATCGTCGACACCGCTGGCCGTCTGGCCATCGATGCCGACATGATGACCCAGGTCCGCCAGATCAGCGAGGCGATCCAACCCGACTACACGTTCCTGGTCATCGATGCGATGACGGGTCAGGACGCGGTCAGCGTTGCCGAGGCGTTCC
This sequence comes from Actinomycetota bacterium, assembly GCA_009726095.1. Classification (GTDB taxonomy): domain Bacteria; phylum Actinomycetota; class Acidimicrobiia; order Acidimicrobiales; family Ilumatobacteraceae; genus WLMZ01. The sequence goes on along the minus strand of WLMZ01000032.1, from coordinate 22,981 downwards.
ACCAGACGCTCGCCATCGATGGTGTCATCTTGTCCAAGCTCGACGGCGACGCGCGCGGTGGTGCAGCGCTGAGTGTGAAGGAAGTCATCGGACGGCCGATCGCGTTCGCCTCCACCGGAGAGAAACTGGACGCCTTCGAGCAGTTCCACCCCGACCGTATGGCCGGGCGCATTCTGGGCATGGGCGATGTGCTCACACTGATCGAGCAGGCCGAGCAGGCCTTCGAGAAGGATTCTGCCGCCGAGGCCGCACAGCGAATGATGGACGGCGAGTTCACGCTCGACGACTTCCTTGACCAGATGCAGCAGCTCAAGAAGATGGGCCCGTTGTCGGGTCTGCTGGGCATGATGCCCGGTATGCCCAAAGAGCTCAAGGGCGCCAAGATCGACGACGACGACCTCAAGCCGATCGAGGCCATCATCCGCTCGATGACCGCCCAGGAACGTCGTAAGCCCGAGATCATCAACGGCAGCCGCCGCAACCGCATCGCTGCCGGCAGCGGCACGAGCGTGGGCGAGATCAACCGCCTGGTGAAGCAGTTCAGCGAAATGCAGAAGATGATGAAGCGCATGGGTGGCATGAGCATGGGCAAGAAGGGCAAGAAGAAGATGCCGATGATGCCCGGTGGCCTCGGTGGTCTGAAGGGCGCCATGCAGGGCGGCCTGCCCGCAGGACTGCCCGAGGGCTTCCCCGATATGCCCTTCAACAAGCGCTAGACCCGCATCCCGGCCCGAACCCGGCCTTGTAATCGCTGCAGCGGGTGTGTACCCGCCAGACTGCCGCTAACCTTTCCCAGTTCTGTAGACCTATCAGGAGTCTGTATCAAATGTCAGTGAAGCTGCGCCTCACCCGTGTCGGTAAGACCAAGCAGCCGCAATATCGCATCGTTGCCACCGATAGCCGGTCGCCGCGCGATGGTCGGTTCATCGAAATTGTCGGCCAGTACAACCCGCGCGCCGAGCCCAGCGTCATCACCATTGACAACGCCAAGGCCGTCAAGTGGTTGATGGAAGGCGCACAGCCCACCGACCGCGTCCGCAAACTGCTCGAGATCTCCGGTGCATGGACCGAATTCGGTGCAGCACGGGCCGCGAAGTGAGCGATTCGCACGACGGCGACGACGCCGGCAACGAACTGTCGGCGCCAACCGCCACAGCCGTGCTCACCCATGTGGTGAAGTCGATCGTCGATGATGCCGAAGCGGTGCGTGTCGAGGCCATTCCCTCGAAGGGCCGCATCAAGCTGCAGGTCAAGGTTGGCCCCGGTGACCTCGGCCGCGTGATCGGCCGTCGCGGCCGTACCGCACAGAGCATTCGCACGGTGGTGCGCGCTGCCGGCACCCGTGACGGCGCCGACATCGACGTCGACTTCGTCGATGACTGATCAGCCACCTGCCGCGCCGGCCTCCGTGCCCGCTGGCTTGTTGGAAGTGGGAGTCATCCGCCGTCCCCATGGCGTGAAGGGCGATACATACGTAGATCTGGTGACCGACCGCGAGGATCGCCTCGCGGTCGGTTCGCGTCTGTGGGCGCGTGGGTCGTGGCGCACCGTCTCGTACTCGAAGCGTCTGCCGCTGAAGTGGCTGGCCCACTTCGAGGGCTTTGACGATCGCAACGCCATCGAGACGCTCACCAACGCAGCGCTGTACGCCGAGCCCGTTGCCGATCCCGACGCCTTGTGGGTGCACGAGCTGCTCGGTTCGCTCGTGGTCGAGGCGGGTGGCACCGAGCGGGGACGTTGCGTCGGTGTGCTGGCCAACCCGGCCCATGATCTGCTCGAGCTGGACTCTGGCGCCCTGGTGCCGATCACATTCGTGGTGAGCTGTACCGATGGCGTGACCACCATCGATCCTCCTGACGGACTGTTCGACCTCAATAGCTGATCCAGATGCGCATCGACGTCTTCACCATCTTCCCCGGCCTTGTCGACGGATTCTGCAGTGAGAGCCTGCTCGGCAAGTGCCGCACCAACGGACTGCTCGACCTGCGCTGTCATGACCTGCGCGAGCACACCACCGACGTGCACCGCACCATTGACGACGCGCCATTCGGTGGAGGGGCCGGCATGGTCATGCGGCCGGGCCCCATCTTCGCCTCCGTCGAGGCCGCACAGCCGCCCCGACCGCTGTTCCTGCTCGGCCCCGGTGGGCGCCGTTTCGATCAGCAGTTGGCCAATGAGCTGGCAGCGGGTGGCGGTTTCAGCCTGTTGTGTGGCCGCTACGAGGGCATCGACCATCGTGTTCGCGAGCACCTCGTCGACGACGAGTTGTCCATCGGTGACGTCGTGTTGTCCGGCGGCGAGGTCGCTGCGTGCCTGGTGATCGAGGCGGTGGCCCGGTTGCTGCCGGGAGCGATGGGCAACGATGTCAGCACCGTCACCGAGAGCTTCGGCGCGTCGGGCCTGCTCGAGGAACCCCAGTTCACCCGGCCCAGCGACTTCCGCGGGTGGGTGGTGCCCGAGGTGTTGCGCAGCGGCGACCATGCCAAAGTGGCCCGTTGGCGCCATGCCCAGGCGCTGCATCGCACGATTTCTGCCCGTCCGGACCTGATCGAACGTCTTGGCGGACTTTCAGATGATGATCGACGGCTGTTGGAAGAGTTCCCTCCAACGGCCTATCCTTGAGCGTTCGCCATTCAGGCCCCCGCTTTGGGCTGTTACGAAAGACCGCGTCATGAAGTCCACCGACCTTGTAGACAATCAGTACCTCCGCACCGACATCCCCAAGTTCGGCCCCGGCGACGAGGTCAAGGTGCACGTGAAGGTCATCGAGGGCAACAAAGAGCGCGTCCAGATCTTCCAGGGCAACATCATCGCCATCCAGGGCAGCGGCGTTGCCGAGACCTACACGGTCCGCAAGGTCAGCTATGGCGTCGGCGTGGAGCGCACGTTCCCCATGCACGCACCAACCGTGGCCAAGGTCGAAGTACTTCGCCGGGGCGATGTGCGTCGCGCCAAGCTGTACTACCTGCGTGACCGTACCGGCAAGGCTGCCAAGATCAAGGAAAAGCGCGACCGCTGACCACTCGGTCGGTAGCCGTTGAATCGGTGAGAGCACCCTCCATTGAGTTCTGACGATCTCGAGAACTACGAGGCCGAGCGAGAGCTTCAACTCGCGCAGGAATACCAGGACGTCGCGGCCATGTTCCGCTACGCCGTGGAGACCGAGCGCCGGTTCTATCTGGCCAACGGTGTGCAGGTCACCCAGGTGGCCGATGCCGCCAGGCCCCTCATCGAGGTGGTGCTCACTGACGCATGGGTTTGGGACATGTACCGCAAGACCCGTTTCGTGCCCAAGGTACGGGTGCTCACGTTCAAGGACGTCAACATCGAGGAACTCCCGCCGCTGGACCTGTAGGGGCCACGGCCGGACCGACCGGCCCGGCAGGCGGCGACAACCCGGGGGTTGATCGGGCTCGTCAGGCGCGCGGCCGGTGGGGCGAGGACCAAGCGGCGCGCTGGTACCGAGCGGAGGGCTACGAGATCGTCGAGCGCAACTGGCGAGTGCCTGGTGGCGAATTGGACCTGATCGTTCGTCGCGGTCGGCAGGTGGCGTTCGTGGAGGTGAAGACACGTGCCACTGATGCCTACGGCGACCCTGCGCTGGCGGTCACCGCCCGTAAACAGCAGCGCCTGCGGCGCCTCGCAGCATCGTGGTTGGCCGCCAATGATGTGCATGGCGTCGATGTGCGCTTTGACGTCGTGGCGGTGCTCGGCGTACGCGTGCGCGTGATCGAGGCGGCCTTCTGAGCAGCGTCGTGTGGTGTCGCTGCGCTTGGGTCAGCCGGAGAACGCCCAGACAACGAGGATGATGGCGATCACGATGGCCATGGCCACCAGCGCGAGGTCGCCGCGCTTGGGTACAAACTTTCGGTGCGGGTTATAGCCCATGGCATCAGTATCGTCGCCAGACATGGAAACTATCGAGGTCACCCGTCACGAGGGAGTCGTCACGGTCACGTTGAACCGTCCGGCGAAGAAGAACGCTGCGACCCAGCAGATGTGGGACGAACTGCTCGAAACCTTCCGGGACATCTCCCAGCGCGCCGACGACCGCGTGGTGGTGGTCACTGGTGCCGGTGGTGAATTCTGCTCGGGTGCCGACCTGTGGCAGGCGCCATCCGATGGCCCGCCGCGCCATCAGCTGGCAGCGATGCGGCACATTACCGAGGTCGCTCTGGCCCTTCACCGGCTGCCACAACCCACCATCGCGAAGGTCCGCGGGGTGGCGGTCGGTGCCGGCTGCAACCTCGCGTTCGGGTGTGACCTCGTCGCTGCTGGCGAGACCGCTCGATTCTCGGAGATCTTCTCCAAGCGCGGGCTCTCGCTCGACTTCGGCGGGTCGTGGGTGTTGCCCCGCCGCGTCGGCCTGCACGTGGCCAAGGAGCTTGCGTTCTTCGGCGACATCATCAGCGCCGCCGAGGCGCAGAGCTATGGCCTGGTCAACCGAGTGCTGCCCGACGGCGAACTCGATGCGTTCGTCGACGCATGGGCGGCGCGCCTGGTGGCGTCGCCACCCATTGCTCTCGCGCAATCGAAGCGCCTGCTGAACAACTCGATGAACGTGACCATGGAGCAGGCGCTCGACGACGAAGGCGCTGCCCAGACGGTGAACTTCGGAACGCGAGACACCCCAGAGGCCATTGTCGCGTTCATGGAAAAGCGCGAGCCAAAGTTCCAGGGCCGCTGAGTCCTCGTCGCCGATCGGTCCCGGTGACGGCGTGGTCGCTTGGGGCCCCACTAGCTTGTCGGGGATGAAGTGGCTGGTAGCAACCGTGGTCGTGTTCGGCCTGGTGCTGGTCGCCCCGCCGGTTGACGCCGTACCACCGGATACCACACCACCAGCGGATGTCGGCTCGCCCGGCACGGTGCCGTTCGAGGGCGGCACGCCCGACTCGGTGCCGACGGTGACGGTCTCGGCCGAGTCGGGCGGAGGCTCATTGGTGATCGTGCCGGCCGGGTGTGAGGTACCGCCACCGGCAACCGTGGTCTTCGTGGGCACGTTGCTGGCCAAGGACACGCGCACGGCACGGTTCCGCCTGGAGCACACGCGGGCAGGCAGCGCCGATGGGTTCGCCGTTGGTGACCTCGTCGACATCCGCTACGACGACGACGTGCGGTTCCTCGCCGCGAACCGGCGCTATCTCGTCGGCGCGTCGCCGCTCGCCGGAGCTGTGGTGCTGTCGTCGAAGGTGCGCGACACCAAGCCGCTGTTCGGTGGCAACGCCGTGATCGGAATCAACGACAAAACGGTCGAGTGTCCGGTCCTGAAGGATCCGGTGCGTACGCTCGATGTCGACGGTGCTCCGATCAGCAGCGGCGTGTTCAAGACGCTCGCAGGCGCCAGAGGCGATCTCCTTGTTGCGGTGCTGGGTCCCGTGATCTGGGCCTTTGGGATCATCTTGGCGTTGGTTGTGCTGCGCTGGATGTTCTCGACGATGTTCGTGCTGGCGCGCGGCTCGGCGCCGGGCGGCTCGGCGCCGGGCGGCACGGCGCCGCCGGTGCGCCGGGATCGACGACACCACGGCCCGCCGCGGCGCTGAGTCCGGCGTTGCCTCAGCTGATCTGGGCGGCGGCGATCGCGCCGGAGCGGATCTCCGAGACGGCGTGCGCAAGGCCGAGCGGGTCACGGAACAGGGCGCTGCCCGCAACCAAGACAGTGGCGCCGGCGGCAGCAGCCCCGGCCACGGTGTCAGCGGAGATGCCGCCATCGACCTCGACATTGACCGAGCCGTCCAGACCGGCGGCGGTGATCATCGCGCGGACTTCGCGGATCTTGGGCTCCATCGTGGCGATGTAGGACTGTCCGCCGAAGCCGGGGTTCACGGTCATCACCAGCACCATGTCGATCATGTCGAGCACATGGGCCACGGCACTGGCCGGCGTGGCCGGGTTCAGCGCCACTGATGCCTTGGCGCCGAGCGAGCGGATGTTGCCGAGTGTGCGGTGCAGGTGCGTGCAGGCCTCGGCGTGCACGATGAGCCGTTCGCACCCCGCCTTGATGTACTGGGCGGCCATTGCGTCGGGGGTGAGCACCATCAGGTGCGCCTCGAACGGCAGCGACGTGTGCCGTCGCGCGCTGGCGATGACATCGGGTCCGAAGGTGAGGTTGGGGACGAACTGGCCGTCCATCACGTCCCAATGGATGCGGTCGACGCCGGCAGCGTCGAGATCGGCAATCGCCTTGCCCAGTTCGGACAGGTCGACGGGCAGGACGGAGGGTGCGATTTCAATCGGGCGCGACATCGCACATGACGCTACAGAACCAGAGCGGGACGAGCACGATACGGCCTACCATCGACACCATGGATCTCGAGGAAATTGTCGAGCTGCGCACCTCGCACATGGTGGTGGGCGGTGCTGCGCTTGCTCGCGATGCCAACGGCCGGGTGGTGTTCGTGTCCGGTGCGTTGCCCGATGAGTTGGTGATGGTTCGCATGGTCACGGCGAAGAAGGACTTCGCCACGGCTGAGGTGGTATCGGTAACCGAGCCGTCGGCGAGCCGGGTGGAACCGGCCTGTGAGGCCTGGCACCGTGGTTGCGGTGGTTGCGACTGGCAACACATCGCTCCCGCCGCGCAGGTGGCGATGAAGACCGACATGGTGCGCGAGGCGTTGTCGCGGACCGCTCGGGTTGACCAACCAGTGGTCGTTACCGGTGCCGCAATCGCTCCGTGGGGGTATCGCACCACCGTGCGATTGGCCGTCGGTGACGATGGCAGGGTCGGGTTCCGTTCGCGCCGGTCGCACGATGTCGTCGCTCTCCGCGCCTGCCCGGTGGCCGATGAACGCATCAACGGCCTGCTCGCCACAGTGGTTGCTGCAGGAACCGACGAACTGAGCCTGCGCGTCGGCGTTGCCGGTGCCGAGCTGATTGCCTGGGGTGCGCCGGGGGCACTGGTCAGCGGTCTGGCCGATACGGTGCGCATCGGAGCGACTGCAGTGGTGCACGAAGATGTTGCTGGTCACCGCTTTCGCGTGTCGGCAACGTCGTTCTTCCAGTCGTCACCCGAGGCGGCCGAGTTGCTGGTGGCGGCGGTCACGCGTGCCGCTGCGGGTCTCGATCTGGGCCAGTGCACCGTGATCGATGCCTACGGTGGCGTTGGGTTGTTCGCTGCCACGGTGGCGCGCGGTGCCGAGCGAGTGGTGCTGGTAGAAGCCTCTGCGTCTGCGTGTGCTGACGCCCGGCACAATCTTCGTGGTCAGCGCGCCGAGGTGATGGAGATGCGGCTGGAGGCATGGACGCCGATCGCCGCCGATCTGGTCATCGCCGACCCCGCCCGCAACGGGCTCGACAAGTCGGCAGCGGCGCGGCTGGTGCAGACGGGCGCCTCGCGCATCGTGTTGGTCAGTTGCGACGCCGGTTCGCTGGCGCGAGACACCAGGCTGCTGCGAGAGCATGGGTACGCCCACCGGGGCACCGAGGTGCTCGATGTGTTCCCGAACACCTCGCATGTCGAGACCGTCACCCGATTCGATCGCTTCGCTCCCGGCGACCGGGCGAATCACCCGGATCACGTGTGAATACTCATCCACAAATCGTCTCGCTCCGTAATCCTGATGTGAGCACGACCACGCGGGATGACTTCGCCGACTCGTCCGATTCGGGGCTTGTCGTGGCGATTGCCCGTTACCACCAGCAGGCATTGGCCGAGGCGTATCGCCGGCATGCGGGGGCGGTGTTCGGCTTGGCGAAGCGCTTGCTCGGTGACCATGCCCAGGCCGAGGAAGTAGTGCAGGAGATCTTCCTTCGACTGTGGAATGCGCCCGATCGGTTCGACCCCGAGCGCGGAAGCCTGCGCAGCTTCTTGCTGGCGAACACCCACGGGAGATCGGTCGATGTCCTACGGGCCAACACCTCGCGGCGGCACCGAGAAGATCGCGACGCTCGCCAGACCGCCGAGTCTGGATACGACATCGACAGCGAGGTGTGGGACCTGACCATGGCGGCGCAGGTTCGCGAGGCGCTGGCTGGCCTGCACGACGGCGAGCGTGCAGCCATCGAACTGGCCTACTTCGGAGGCCTGACATATCGCGAGGTCGCCCAGCAGCTGGGCGAGTCGGAGGGCACGGTGAAGAGCCGTATCCGGGTTGGCTTGAAGCGGCTACGCGGCTCGTTGCAGTCGAGTGGCGTAGGGCGAGGAGATCACTGATGGCGACCGACCCGTTCGAGATCGAGGCACTGCTCGGGGCGTACGCGCTGGATGCGGTTGACCTCCACGAGGCCCGCATCGTAGAGGAGTATCTGCTGGCCAACCCTCGGGCCCGCGCCGAGGTGCAGGAACACCGCGAGGTGGCCACGATGCTGGCCTGGTCGGGGACCGATGCCCCCGATGGTCCATGGGAACGTATTGCGGCGATGCTCGAAGGCAGCGCAGCCGAACCGGCTGCAAATCTGGCGTCGGTGCTTCCGTTGCGGGCGGGTCGGCCCCGAAGGCGTTGGCAGGCGGCCGGAGCATGGGCTGCTGCTTCTGCGGCGGCTGCCCTGATTGCTGTGGTCGCGGTGCGAGTGTCAGGTTCGACCCCCGATGCGTCGTCAGCGAATGGCGTCGAGCGCGCTGTGGCCGCCGCGATGGCGGATCCGGCATCGACGGAAGCGCAGTTGACATCTGCAACGCACGAGGAGATGAAGGTGCGTGCCGTGGTCGATCCGCAGGGCCACGGTTTCCTGATGGCCGACAGTCTCCCCGAGCTCGACGCTGCGCACACTTACCAACTGTGGGGTCAGATCGATGGCGAGCTCATCTCGCTCGGCGTGCTGGGATCCCGGCCGTCCACCGAGATGTTCACGGTGTCGGGCACCCTCACGTTGCTCGCCATCACCGATGAGGTCGGCGGCGGTGTACAGGTGTCGAAGCAGCCGGTAGTGGTTGCTGGGGCGCCCGCCTAGCTGGTTGCGCGTTCAGCGCATTGCGGCGGCGACCTGCGCCGTGTCGAGGTACTCCTCGAGCCGCGTGATGCGGCCATTGCTCACATAGACGCGTAGGGCGGCCGGCAGTTCCAATTCGGCGTTGCGAGCGGTGCCGCGCAGCACATGCTGTTGGTAGAAACCATCGTCGACGATGGTGCGACGGATGTCCTCGTAGCGCACGTTGGTGAGAGCCCGGTGCAACCCGATCAGTGTCTTCACGTTCTCGGACGGCGTCTGGTCGATCTGATCGAAGTTGTGCCAGATGGTGGCGTCATCGGCGTAGATGGATGTCACTGTTGCCACGTCGCCGGCCGCTACCGCGGCCACGAATCGATCGGCGAGCTGATTGATCTCTTCATGTGTCACCGGCCGGACCTCCTGTTGATTCCGTTCGTGTTCCTGCGCATCTGCACGGCAACGTCTTAGCGCATCACATGCGCTCGATGGCACACTGGAGATGTGCTCAAGCCTGTGCTGTCCCCGGAAGTCGAAGCTGCCGTCACCCGTGGCGAAGCGGTGGTGGCCATGGAGTCCACCATCTTCTCCAACCTCGGCCTGCCGTCGCCCCACAATGAAGCCGCCTTGACGCGTTGCATCGTCGCCGTGCGGGCGGGTGGCGCTGTTCCCGCCGTCACCGCAGTGCTCGACGGCGTGGCACGCGTGGGTCTGCTGGAGTCCGAGTACCCCCGCATCCTGGGTGTTGCCCGCAAGGTTGCCGAGCGCGATCTCGCCGTTGCCGTTGGCCAGGGTTGGGAGTTCGGTGCCACCACGGTGTCGGCATCGGTGGCGCTGGCCGCTGCCGCCGGAGTTCACGTCTTCGCCACCGGTGGGATTGGTGGCGTGCACCGCGGATCGGAGATCACCGGTGACATCTCGGCCGATCTCGATGCGTTGGCCCATCAGCCCGTGGTCACGGTTTGTGCGGGGGCCAAGGCGTTCCTCGACCTCGCCAAGACGCTGGAGTACCTCGAGACGGTGGGTGTCCCCGTGCTCGGGTGGCGCCACGACTGGTTCCCGGCGTTTTACACGCGCACGTCGGGTCTACGTGTTGCGCACCGCGTCGAGAGCGGTGCCGAGGTGGCTGCCATCTTCGCTGCCCGCAGCCGCGCATCCAGCGGGCTGCTGTTGACCGCCCCCATCCCCGAAGCCGACGAACTGGATGCGTCGGAGCTCGACGGTGTGCTGCAGCAGGCCCTCGATGACTGCGCCGCTGCGGGTGTGACCGGCGCTGCGGTGACCCCATTCGTACTGGGTCGCATCAGCGTGGCCACTGCAGGGCGCAGTATCCCGGCCAACCTCGCCCTTGCCGAGAACAACGCCCGTGTGGCTACCGACGTTGCCGTTGCTCTCTCGCGAGCCGGTCGCTGACCCGTTGCGCGAACCGGGCGCGCTCGTGGGGCGTCGAACGGTCGATGTTGTACATCGCGATCCATCGCGTGCGACAGCGTGGGTGGCACAACACCCGAATGCTGCGGTTCACGGTGCGTTTGCCGCCCTCGCCCTCGAGCGCGTTGATCAGCTTCGACGACCCATGGGTGGTGGCCACCGTGATGTGGCGGATGTTGCGCAACAGCGGTCGCAGGCGGTTGGCGCCTTCGGGGAGTTCCCAGGCAACGCCGTTCGTCCAGACGCGGTCGATCCAACCCTTGAGCATCGCGGGTTGTCCGGCCCACCACGTGGGGTAGACGAGCACCAACGATTCGCACCAGCGCAGGTCGTCGGCATGCCGGGCCACGACCGGATCCATCGCACCGGCGGTTCGGTGGTTGGCGTGCTCGAACGCACTGAACACCGGATCGAAGCCCTCGGCGTACAGGTCGGTGAGGCGGACCTCATGCCCACCGGCGCGCAGGCCTTCGAGGGCCGCATCGCGAACCGCCACGGCGAACGAGGTATCGGCGGGATGGCAGTACACGACGAGGGTCCTCATACTGACGCCATTTTCCGCTCGACGCGTTCGATGAAGGCGCCGCGTTGCTCAGCGGTGGAGGAGTCGATCGAATAGAAGGCCAACCAGGTCGACCGGGTGCGCAGGCCCGTGTTCAGGCGGAGCGCACGCAGCAACGTGCGCCGGCCGTTGTCGTTGATGGCTTTCACATAGGTGCGTGCTGAGCCGTAGCTGCTGATGCCCACGATCCGGCGGACCTTGGTGAGCCCGGGACGCACGCGGTGGTCAGCGTCGAACACGAAGGCGACATCGGGCAGCATCGTCTTTTCGAGCCAGCCCTTGAGCATGGCGGGAAGGCCGCTCCACCATGTGGGGTAGACGAACACCAGCATCTCGGCCTGGCGGATTGCTGCGACCGACTCGGCGACCAGCGGGTCGACCACTGGGTTGGCTTCGTGGTAGGCCGCGCGCTCGGCATTGGTCATCGCCGGCTGGAAACCCATCGAATACAGGTCGAGAACGGTCACGGTGTGTCCGGCACGGATGAGCCCGCGCGTGGCCGCATCGCAGGTGGCCCTGGTGAAGCTGGTCTCGGCGGGATGGGTAACGACGACGAGGGCCCGCATGCAGAACCGACGCTAGCCCGAGGGTGACGGTCCGCAATGGTTGGCGCTGACCGTGACGCGGCGGTCGCGGTGGAGCCGCCCGGGTACCATCTGGCTTCGCGTCGGCGAAGTCCGACTCGCAGGCGGACTCGCAGGAGGGGCAGTTGTGGGCGATCAACACCATGAGGGTTGGGAGGCGCTGCTCGACGGGTTCGAGCGACGGACGACTGCGGCACATGCGCAGGGTGGTGCCGAGCGCCTTGCGCGCCAGCACGCCAAGGGAGCCATGACAGCGATCGAACGCGTCACTGCGCTGCTCGACCCGGGCAGCTTCCGTGAGATCGGGACGTTTGCCGGGATGGGTATCGGCGCTCCACGCGATGCGTTGGTCGCCGGTCATGGCCTGATTGACGGCCGAGCAGTGCTGGTGGGAGCCGAGGACGCCACCGTGCAGGGCGGCTCGATCGGTTCGGCCGGCATGTCGAAGCGGGCTCGCCTCGCGGTGCTGGCGGCGCAGGAACGTGTGCCGCTCGTGATGCTGTTGGACGGTGCCGGGCACCGCGTGAGTGCCCAACCCGAGCGTCAACGGCCGGCACCCACCGATCTGTCGTTGCTCGCCGACCTGGCCGGGGTGGTGCCAACCATTGCCGTCGTGCACGGCGCCTCCGCCGGGCACGGGGCCCTGACCGCACCGCTGTGTGATCTGGTCATCATGGTGCGCGGCCAGGGGCAACTGTTCGTGGCGGGACCACCGTTGGTGGCGGCCGCCACCGGTGAGCAGATCGACAAGGAGTCCCTCGGCGGCAGCGATGTACACCTCAGCTCAGGTGTGGCGCATCTGGGAGCGGCCGACGATCGTGAGGCGCTGCTGCTGGTTCGCAGGGTGCTCGCGTATCTGCCGGCCAACACCGCAACGGCGCAGCCCCCCTCGTCGTCGCGGCCGCTCACGCAGATCATTCCGGTGAACCAGCGCGAGCCCTATGACATGACCCAGGTGCTCGACGCCATCTTCGACGCCGGCTCCGTGCTCGAGGTGCAGGACCGCTTCGGCACGTCGTTGGTCACGGCCTTTGCCCGTCTTGCCGGCGTCGCCGTCGCCGTCGTGGCCAACCAACCGATGGTGCGCGGCGGGGCGCTCGACGCAGATGCTGCTGCCAAGGCGGCGCGGTTCATCGACCTCGCTGCAGCACATGGTCTGGCGTTGATCCTGCTCGCCGACAATCCCGGGGTGATCCCCGGTGCAGCCGCCGAGCGGGCGGGCGCATTGCGGGTGGCGGCGCGTATGTTCGTTGCCCAGCACCGTCACCCCGGTCCGAAGCTGCACGTAACGCTGCGCAAGGCGTATGGGTTCGGTAGCTCGATGATGGGTCAGAACCCCTACGACGGGCAGACGGTCACGCTCGCGCTGCCCGACGCAACGGTGGGAGCGATGCCGGCGCGCGGCGGAGCCGATGCGATCGCCGCCGACGACCCGACCCGCCAACGCCTGGCCGATCTCGAACAGGGCGGGCCGTGGCGGCAGGCCGACACGATGAGCTACGACGAGGTCGTCCATCCGCACGACCTCCGCCAGGCTTTGATCGATTCGCTGCGGCTGGGGTCAGCGCGTGGTGCGCGCCCTACCCCGCACCGGGCGAACCTGCGTCCGTGACCATCTCCCGACGTCCCGCCGCTGTCCTGGTCTCGGCGGTGGCTGCGGCGATGTGGCTGTTGGTGGTGCGCCGGTTGTTCGTGAAGCCGCTGCGTCACGTACCGGTTGCTGCGGGGTCAGTGTGACGCGTTGAGGAACGCCGGTGCCTCGCCGCCGCCATGGGCGAGCACATTGGCGCCGGTGACGTAGCTGGCCAGTGGCGAGGCCAGATAGAGGCACAGGTCGCCGATCTCGCTCGGTTGGGCCAGACGCCCGAGAGGCACCGTGGCGCCGACCGCAGCGATGCCGGCCTCGTCGCCGTAAAACAGGTGGGCCTGTTCGGTACGGATCATGCCGGCGCTGATGCTGTTGACGCGCACCTTCGGCGCCCATTCCAGTGCAGCGGTGGTGGTGTAGTTGTTGAGTCCGGCCTTGGCAGCGCCGTAGGCCGCGGTCATGGGCGACGGGCGTGAGGCGCAGACGCTGGAGATGTTGACAATGCAACCACCTTCGGCTTGCTGCTGCATGTGCTGGTTGGCCTGCTGGCTGCAATAGATGGCGGCGAGCAGGTTGAGTTGCACCAATCGTTCGGTGATACGCGGGGCGACGGTAGAGGTGTCTACCGGTGGTGAGCCTCCTGCGTTGTTGATGAGCACGTCGAGGCGGCCGTTGGCGGCCACGACGGCATCGATCATCGCAAACGCGGCTTCGCCGTCGCGTAGATCTGCCGGGACGAACTGCCAACCGTCGGGGAGGGCTTCGGCGGGCCGGCGGGCGCAGACCACGATGGTGGCCCCCGCATCGGCGAAGCGCTGGGCGATGCCCCGGCCGACACCCTTGGTGGCTCCGGTGACGAGCACCACCTTGCCTGCGTAGTCGATCGTGACGGCCATCTGATCAGCGTAGTCATTCGAATCTGCTGCTCCAGCAGGTAGCAACTAGTGTCGACCGGATGGGGATTACCACGAACGTCGACGAGCTCGGCATTGTCGAGATCGTGGTCGACTGTCCACCGGTCAACGCACTCACGGTGGCGGGTTGGTTCGAACTTGCCGATCACGTCACGGCGGCGGGTCGCGATGCCAACACACGCGTCGTTGTGCTGCGGTCTGAGGGACGTGGCTTCAACGCCGGCGTCGACATCAAGGAGATGCAGAACACCACGGGCTTCGATGCGCTCATCGGGGCGAACAAGGGCTGTTTCGCAGCGTTCGCTGCAGTGTACGACTGCGCTGTTCCGGTGATTGCTGCGGTCAACGGCTTCTGCGTGGGTGGGGGCATCGGGCTGGTCGGCAACGCCGACATCATCATCGCCAGCGATGACGCCACCTTCGGTCTTCCCGAGGTGGACCGGGGCGCGCTGGGCGCCGCAACCCACCTCAGCCGTCTGGTGCCCCAACACAAGATGCGTGCAATGGTCTACACGGCGGCCACCGCCACCGCAGCCGAGTTGCACCACTACGGCAGCGTGCTGCAGGTGGTGCCGCGGGCCCAACTACGCGAAGCCGCCATGGTCGTGGCACGGTCGATCGCGGCGAAGTCGCCCACCGTCATGCGCGCCGCCAAGGAATGCCTCAACGGCATCGACCTGTGGGACGTGAAGCGCAGCTACCGCTTCGAACAGGGCTTCACCTTCGAGCTGAACCTGTCGGGCGTCGCCGACGAACTCCGCGATGACTTTGCCGGAACCGATAAGTCGCGCGGCACATCACCTGGAGAAACAGCCACATGAGCCCAACAACAATGAGCCCAATAACGATGAGCCCCCCGCAGTGAGTAGGGACAAACGAACCACCGAGGACGATGCCATCGCATCGCTGTCCGACGGCATGACCATCGGCATCGGTGGCTGGGGAAGCCGGCGCAAGCCAATGAGCCTGGTGCGCGCCCTGCTGCGGTCGCCGCTGAAGGATCTCACCATCGTCTCCTATGGCGGACCCGATGTCGGCCTGTTGGCTGCGGCCGGCAAGATCCGCCGCATCGTCTACGGGTTCGTGTCGCTTGATTCCATCCCGCTCGAGCCGCACTGGCGGGCGGCGCGTCAGGCCGGAACCATTGCAGAGCCCGTCGAGTACGACGAGGGCATGTTGCAGTGGGCGCTGTACGCGGGTTCGCTCCGGTTGCCGTTCCTGCCGACGCGTGCCGGCCTGGGTTCGGGGGTCATGGACGTGAACGCGTCGCTGCGCACCGTCCGTTCGCCGTACGCCGATGGTGAGGAACTGCTCGCCGTGCCGGCCATTCGGCTCGATGCCGCGTTCGTGCACCTGAACCGCAGCGACGCCAGCGGCAACGCACAGTTCCTGGGGCCTGACATCTACTTCGACGACCTGTTCTTGTCGGCATGCGACCCTGGCCACCGCTATCTCAGCTGCGAACGCATCGTGCCCACCGAGGACCTGCTGAAGGAGGGCACGTTCCATACGCTGCGAATCAACCGCAGCATGGTGGATGGCGTCATCGAGGCGCCCAACGGCGCCCACTTCACCACGTGCGAACCCGACTACGGCCGCGACGAGGCGTTCCAGAAGGCGTATGTCGCAGCGGCCGGTAACCCCGACGACTGGCGCTCGTTCAGCGAACGATTCTTGCAGGGCAGCGAGGCCCAGTATCAGTCGGCAGTGGCCGAATGGAGGGCACAGTCATGAGCGCACTCGCCGACATCGTGGTCATCGCTGCCGCCGAGGCCTTCCGCGGCGATGGGGAGATCTTCGCCAGCGGCATGGGCACCATCCCCATGCTCGGTGCCCGCACAGCGCGCAGCACCTTCGAGCCCGATCTGCTCGTCAGCGATGGCGAGGCTTTCTACATCGGCAACGAGTTGCCGATCGGCGGCACCGACAAGCTCGTCGAGGGTTGGATTCCGTTCCGCAGTGTCTTCGACACCCTGTGGGGCGGGCGACGCCACGTGATGATGGGGGCCAGCCAGATCGATCGGTTCGGCAACACCAACATCGCCAATATCGGACCCTGGGCGCACCCCAAGGCGCAGCTGCTAGGAGTTCGCGGTGGCCCGGGCAACACCATCAACCATGCAACGAGCTTCTTCATCCCCAAGCACAACACCAACGTGTTCGTGAACACCGTCGACATGGTGAGCGGCCTCGGCTACGACCGCGCTGGGCAGCTGTCGGAATTTGTGCAGCGCAATCACCGGCTACCGCGGGTCATCACCAATCTGGCCGTACTCGATTTCAATTCGGCCGATCATTCCATGCGCTTGGTGAGTACACACCCCGGTGTGTCTGCAGCCGATGTGCAGGCGGCGACCAGCTTCGAGCTGGTGATCGGTGACGATGTGGCCGAGACACGTAGCCCCACCGACGACGAACAGGCGGTCATCGATCGCCTCGACCCGCGTGGGCTGCGGCACCGCGAGGTGTCGTGATGCATGCCCGGTTGCACACCGGTCTGTGCGATCTCGTCGGCATTCAGTATCCCATCGTGCAGACGGGTATGGGTTGGGTAGCAGGTCCGCGCCTCACCAGCGCCACGGCGAATGCCGGTGGTCTGGGCATTCTTGCCAGCGCCACGATGGACTTTGCCGAACTGACTGCGGCGGTTGCCGAGGTGAAGTCGCGTACAGCGAAGCCGTTCGGAGTGAACCTGCGCGCCGACTCTGCCGATGTGGGCGACCGGGTGAAGCTGCTCATCGACCAACAGGTGCGAGTGGCCAGCTTCGCTCAGGCGCCGAAGGAGGCGCTGATCTCGCAGTTGCACGACGGTGGGGTACTCGTGGTGCCGTCCATCGGGGCCAAGCGCCATGCCGAGAAGGTGCTGCAGTGGGGCGTCGATGCCGTGCTGGTGCAGGGCGGTGAGGGCGGTGGCCATACCGGCTCGGTGCCCACCACCATCTTGTTGCCGCAGGTGGTCGACGCAGTGGCCGGCCGTGTGCCGGTCATTGCTGCGGGTGGCTTCTTCGACGGTCGCGGTCTGGTGGCAGCGCTGGCATATGGCGCCGATGGCATCGCGATGGGCACTCGTTTCCTGCTCACCAGCGACTCCGCCGTGCCACAGTCCGTGAAGGACTACTACCTCGGCAAGACGGTCACCGACACCACCGTCAGCAAGCAGGTCGATGGCGTGCCGCACCGCGTGCTCAACACCGATCTCGTGAACGAACTCGAGAGTGGGCGGGGCAAGCTGTTGGCGCTGCCGAGAGCTGCGATGAACGCGTTGAAGTTCCGCAACATGACCCATGTGACCCTGCGCTCGATGTTGTCGGAGGGTCGCGCGATGCGCAAGAGCCAGGATCTGTCGTGGACCCAGGTGATCATGGCCGCCAACACGCCGATGCTGCTGAAGGCGGCGCTCGTGGATGGCAACGTGGACAGTGGCGTGATGGCCAGTGGTCAGGTGGTGGGCGTCATCGACGATCTGCCGTCGTGTGCCGAGCTCATCGAGCGCATCATCGCCCAGGCCGATGCCGTGCTCAGGGGGTTGGGTGCCTGATGGCCGCCACGGTGCTGCATGGTGAGGACGGTCTGCGCTCCGCTGTCGATGCGCATCTCGGCTACAGCGATTGGCTCGAGGTGGATGCTGCCCGCATCGCTCTGTTCGCTCAGGCCACCGGCGACATCGATGCCACGTACCTGTCGATCAGCCTGTCGAACATGTTCCTGCCCCAGATCGTCGAGGTGCGGGGTTTCTCGATGGGTATCAACTACGGCACCGAGACCGTGCGCTTCCCAACGCCGCTGGTGGCGGGAACAGCCCTCCGTGGGGGTGCGTCACTGGAAGAACTGACCGAGGTGCGCGGCGGTGTCCAGACCCGCATGCTGATCACCATCGAGAGCCGCGATGCCGAGGGGCTGGCAGGCAAGCCGGTGTGCATCATCGAATCGATTTCGCGCTGGCTGCACTAGCCAGCACGGTGCCCGTGGGTCCAAAGGGGGAGTTGTCATGAGTGTGATGCAGATGTTCCGAGTGGACGGCCAGACTGCCTTCGTGAATGGTGCCGGTCGCGGTATCGGCGCAGCATGTGCGTTGGCGCTCGCCGAAGCCGGTGCCGACGTCGCCATCCGGGCGCGCACGCTCGAACAGCTCGAGGAGGTCGCCGACGGTGTTCGTTCCCTCGGGCGTCGCGTCCTGGTGCTGCAGGCCACCGACGAGCCGGGCGACGACGTGGCTGCGCTTGACCGTGCGGTTTCCGAGTTCGGTTCGCTCGGCATTCTGGTGAACGTGGTGGGCGGCGCGATGCCCGGGCCGTTCCTGAAGGGCAGCGACCGCAAACTCAACGAGGCGTTCGACTTCAACGTCACCCTGCCCGTGCGGATGTGCCGTGCTGTCGTGCCGCACATGTTGGCCGCCGGGGGAGGCTCGATCGTCAACATCACCTCCGCTGTCGGGCATCTGGTGTCGCGCGGGTTCAGCACCTACGGCACGGTGAAGGCGGCACTCGATCACGCCACCCGCTTGATGGCCGCAGACCTGTCGCCGCGCATCCGGGTGAACGGCGTTGCCCCGGGGGCGATCCACACCGACTCGCTCGAGGTCATCATGCGTAACCCGGAGGTCCGCGAGGCAATCGAGTCTGCAACGCCAATGCGTCGACTCGGCGTTGCCGACGACATCGCTGCGGCTGTGCTGTATCTGTGCAGCCCGGCGAGCAGCTATGTGACCGGCCAGATCCTGGATGTGGATGGTGGTGTCCGGGTGCCCAACTTCCAGATGCCCTTCGCTGACCTGTGAGCGGCCGCGCCGCTGCCGCTGTCGTAGAGCCGACGTCCGGGCGCGGTTCGCTGAACATCTTCCGCCACCGCGACTTCGCACTGTTCTTCGGCGCGGCATCCGTCTCGAACGGCGGCAGCTGGATGCAGTTGGTCGCAGTGCAGGCGCTGATGTACGACCTGACCCACCGCGGTAGTTGGTTGGGGTTGTCCACCGTGGTCAGCCTCGTTCCCGCCGTCTTGCTGACCCCGTACGCCGGGGTGCTCGCCGATCGGGTGTCGCGCCAACGGATCCTGCAGATCACCCAGTCCGTGCAGATGTGCACCGCCTGCTGTCTGTGGGGTCTCTATGCGAGCCACAGCATCACGCCGTGGTGGATCATCGCGCTCGGTTTCGTGAACGGGGTCTCCACCGGGTTCCAGACCAGCGCGTGGCAATCGTTCGTGCCGCTCCTGGTGCCGGCCGACGAGATGTTGCAGGCGGTGCGGCTGAACAGCGTGCAGTTCACCCTGGCCCGGGCGGTCGGTCCGGCCCTCGGCGGTCTGGTGGTCCGCTTCGGTGGCATCGGCGCAGCGATCCTGTGCAACGCGGTCACCTACCTGTTGGTCATCGCTGCCCTGTTCGTGGTGCACCCCCGGCTCACGGCAATGAGCTCGCGGGCGCAGGGACTCATGGCCGGTCTCGTGCAGGGGGCGCGCTACATGTGGCAGCGCCGGCCGCTCCGGCTTGCGGTGCTGCTGGCGCTCGCAGCATCCACGTTCGGCCAGTCGTTGCAGTACGTGGCCTCGGCGTTGTCGGAGCGGTTGTTCAACCACTCCAGCAAGGGCAACGCCGGGTTGCTGACAGCGCTCGGTGTCGGTGCGCTGTTGAGTTCGGTCCTCACGGTGCGGATGGGTGATCGCCTACGGCGTTCCTCACAGGGCCTCGTTTCCATTGTGTTGTTCATCGCCTCGATCGCGCTGCTGGCGTCGACACATTCGTACCAGCTCGGGCAGGTCGCCTATTTCGTGGCGGGTGTGGCCCATCTGCAGATGGCCGTGGCGCTGAATACCCTGATCCAGGGCACGGTGCCCGACGAGTACCGGGGGCGGGCGATGAGCTTCTATCTGCTCGGTATTCTCGCCGGCATTCCCCTCGGGTCACAGCTGCTCGGGTCGCTGGGCGACGCCATCGGCTTCCGGCGCACGCTGCTGCTCGACGCGTCCGCCTTCGCCCTCGTGCTCGCTGCATTGCTGGTGTCGGGCTGGTGGCGCGATCTCGACGCCACGCCAGCGCAGATCGCCGACGCATCGCCGATGGCGGCTTCGGCCTAGTCGAGGTACTCGACCCCGGTGAGTTCCTCGGATTCCAGCCACAGGCGCGTCGCCACATCGGCGCGATGGCTGTACGCGTTGGAGTGCACCTTCACCGGATAGCCGCGCGTCTGCGTGAGGCCGTCGGGCCCGTAGTAGTCGCCGCCCTGCACAGTGGGGTCTGTGGCAGCGCGCAGTGTGGGGAGCGCACCCATTGCCGCGGGCTGCATCACCAACTTGGCCACCGGCTGGCTGATCTTCATCAGTGTGCCGGCGTCGCGGGCGAGTTCGGTGTTGGAGCCGCCGGGGTGGCATGCCGCTGCGATGGTGCCCTGACCCGCTGCCTCGAGGCGTCGTTGCAGCTCGTAGATGAACAACAGATTGGACACCTTGGTCATGCCGTAGCGGGCCCAACGGCGGTAGTGGCGCTCGGCGGCGAGATCGTCGAAGTCGATGCGCCCCATCCGGTGGCCCTGGCTGCTGACGCTGACCACGCGGGCCCCTGGCGTTGCGTTGAGTCGATCGATCAACAGGCCGGTGAGGGCGAAATGGCCGAGGTGGTTGGTGCCGAACTGCATCTCGAACCCATCGGCGGTCGTTCGCTTCGGGAGGGCCATGACGCCGGCGTTGTTGATGAGCAGGTCGAGTCGGCTCTCACGGTTCACGACGGCAGCAGCATCGCGGACCGACGACAGATCGGCCAGATCGAGCGGCACCACGGCGATGTCGGCGTCGGGGGCGCTGGTGCGGATGCGGTCGAGCGCCGCAGCGGCCTTGTCGGCGTTGCGGCACCCCAGCAGGACGCGGGCGCCGTGCTCGGCAAGCGCGCGTGCTGCCTCGAAGCCGATCCCGGTGTTGGCGCCGGTGATGAACACCGTGCGGCCTGCCTGGTTGGGGATGTCTGCTTCGGTCCAGTTCGTACGGCTCATTTTCCGATTCTGGCAGCCCGCCTCGGTGCACCGCACATCGTGGCAGCAACCGGTGAACGCCCGGGTACTAGATTGAAGAACCGGAATGGTGACTCGTGCGGGAGGGCAGGTTGTGGACAGTTCTGCCCCGGAACACATCGCTGGCCTCGACGGCCTACGCGGTCTCGCCGTGTCTGTTGTGGTGGTCTTCCACTTCTGGCCATCGGTGCTGCCCGGCGGTTTCATCGGTGTGTCGCTGTTCTTCGCCTTGTCGGGCTATCTGATCACCTCGACCGTGCTGCGCGAGCGCGATCGCACCGGTGGGTTCTCGATCGGCAAGTTCTATGTTCGGCGTATCCGCCGCTTGTTGCCGGCATCGCTGCTCACGGTCGCCGGCGTCATTGTGTTCTGGCGTGCCATGGGTTGGTTCACGGTGTCGGCCGCGCATGAGTCGGTTACCGCCGTGGCGCAGGTGGCCAACTGGGGGCAGTTGTTCGGCGGACACGCATACGGACAGGATGCCGATGCCTCGCCGTTGCTGCACTTCTGGTCGTTGGCGATCGAGGAGCAGTTCTACTGGGTGTTCCCGCTGCTGGCCGCCGTGTTCGCGTCGCGGCGCAACTTCGGGCTGGCGCTGTGGGCATTGTTCGGCGCCAGTATCGCGGTGACCGCGCTGAACGCAGGCAATGCCGTTGTGGTCTACTACAGCACCTTCACGCGCGCCGGCGAGGTCCTGGCTGGCGCCGTGGCGGCCGTTGCCCTGCACCGTCGCTCGGTGTCGGCGGGCGCAACGCGCTTCGCCGGGGTCGTCGGGGCCTGCGGAGCCATCGCCCTGATCCTGGTTTCGCGGCTCACCTCGCTGGATACCACGGTCTACAGCCGTGGCGGGTTGTTGGCCGTGGGCGTCCTCTCAGCCGTCACCGTGGCGGCGGTGTCCAGGGCGCGGGCCGTGTCGCGTCTGCTCGATGTGGCCCCGATGGCCTGGCTCGGCACGCGCTCGTACGGCATCTACCTGTTCCACTGGCCCATCGTGGTGGCATTGCGTGAGCTGAAGGTTGGTGCTGCGGGCCTGATCGCTGTGCCGCTGACGCTGGCGCTCACGGTGGTGTCGTTCCACTTCCTCGAGATGCCGATCCGCCAACGCAGAGTCGTGGTGCGCCGACCGTCGCTGGTGGCCATCGGTGCCCTGGCCGGTGTGCTGCTGGCCGCTTCGGCCGTGCCCGCTGCGGGCGCAGCGCCATCATCATCGATCGACTTCGTGCGCGCCCAGCAATTGGCCGCCGCCAACGGCCCTGGTGCTGCCGTCACCACCACGACCCCGTCGTTGGCTGGCCGGCCGTCCTCGGCCCCTGACGACACCTTGGCGCCACCGACCACCGTGTCGACGGCCATCGTGACGACTACCAGCGTTCCGGCGCCGGCGCCGGTGCGGGTCGCGATCTTCGGCGACTCCAAGGCGTTGGTGCTGGCGCTCGCGGCCGGGTCGTACGCGATGCCAGACCTGCAGTTCGAGTCGGGCTGGCTCGACATGGGTTGCCCGGTGGGACGGGGCGGTCGGCTGCGCATTTCGGCGCGCGAAGGCAGGGGTTCCGATGTCACCGCCAAGTGCGACTGGACGCAACGGTTTCCTGACTCGTTGGCAACTTCGGGGCCTCTCGATGTGGCCGTGGCGTATTTCGGCACGTGGGACGTGGTGCAGCGCAACATCGCCAGCCTGGGCGGCTGGCGGACACTCGACGATGCCGACTACCAGGCCTGGCTGTATCAGGAGCTGCTTGCCGCAACGGACTCGCTGCACGCCAGCGGGGCGCGCGTGGTGGCCTGGGCCACGGTGACGCCAAACCCGAAGTATGGCCACGTTGACCGGTTCGATGTCTACAACTCGTTGCTGCAGCGGCTCGCCATCGACCGGCCGGGCGTAGCGGCAGTCATCGACCTCGCCGGTTGGTTCGCTGCCCAGCCAGACGTCAAGACGCTGCTGCCCGACCAGGTGCACACCACCTACGAGCCAGCCGGCGGTACCGGCCGGCTGGTGTACCAACGCTTCCTCGGGCCCGAACTCATCCGTCTGGGGCGCGCCAACT
>WLMZ01000031.1 GCA_009726095.1 Actinomycetota bacterium | reverse complement strand
GCGAAGAAGGCAGCTCCTGCCAAGAAGGCAGCTCCTGCCAAGAAGGCAGCTCCTGCCAAGAAGGCAGCTCCTGCCAAGAAGGCAGCTCCTGCCAAGAAGAAGTAATCCATCAACCATCCGGTTCTGGAGCGCATTGAGCGGGGGGCTTCGGCCTCCCGTTCGTGCTTTTTCGCACCGGAGAGCTGTTGATCAGTCGTGTGGTAGGTGATCGAGCAGACCACGACGAGACCCGGTCACTGGTGTCCGCCGTCGCCGCCGTCGCCGAGGACGTCGCCGCCGAGGACGTCGCCGCCGAGGGTCTAGAGGCCGAGTTCGTCGGCCACCGCCGGGAGGCGATCGCGGAAGGCGAAAGCGAGCCGGCCGATGTCGTTGAAGTCTTCGGCCGTGATACCGCTCAACTCGCCGAACAGCGTGTAGCCGGCCAGCGTCGTGGTGATGAACAGCATCCAGATACGCGCAGCGTGTTCGCTGACCGGGTTTGCGGAATGAAATTGCTCGACGAGGTGATGCATCGTCTGCTGCTGGGCAAGACTTTCCTGGTTGGGGTCGTAGCCCTCGCCGATCATCCACGCAAGCAGTCGGTTTCGCAACACGACGTCCGGGTCTAAGAAGATTGCCAGGTTGCCGATCTGACCGGTGCGCGCAAGGGCACCGTGCACGAGGCGCTCGCAACATGCTCGGAGCAGTTGGTGCACCGTCCCAAAGTTACGCACGATGACGCTCACGTTCAGGCCGGTCGCCGCCGAGATTCGACGGGTCGTCACCTCGTCGAACGGGTGAGCCCGCAGCAGAGTGATCGTCGCCTCGATGAGCAGTTCTCGAGCCTGTTCGCCCCGGACCTGTGGCCGCCTGGGTCGGGTTGGTACTCCGCTGCTCTTGGTGTGCTCAGCCATCGGCTCATGAGTCGTCACGGGTCCGTGTCCTCCTGAGTAGCGGCGCCAACCGAACAGTAGTCCCTGCTCAGGGCCACTCTTGGCCCTCGTGAGCCAAGTGTCCGCAACCGGTGGCGGGGCGGGCGGAACTGTGCACTCATTGCACTCAATGTATGCATATACTCAGCGATTGCATTAATGTGCACTGTTAGTACAGAGGGCGTTGCGTGCGCCGGTCGCAGACGAAACACCACAACGCCCGAGGGCACGAGAAGACAAGGAACCACAGTGAGTGATCAAGGACGAAATCAGAACGAGGCGCCCGGCGCTGCGGGGGCCAGTTCGCGCCGCAAGGCAAAGCGACGGAAGAACCTGATCATTGGATCCGTGGCTGGTGTTGTCGTTGCTGTGGTCGCGATTCTGGCGGCGACGGGCGGCGGCCGGTCGGGAACGTTCACTGATTATTCGGGAACCTGCGCTCCGTCGACATCAAGCAGTACAGCGGGCCCGACCACGACCGCATCATCGACTAGCTCTGCTCTCAACAAGATCACGGGTGCTGGTGCTGCCGCTCTGAATAAGGCGTTGCTTGGTACGAACCTGATTCCGACAGGCGACTTCTCGTTCGCGCCTGGTTTTGTTGTCAACTCGATGGTCGTCAACAGCACGTCCGCCCCCTACTCGGGGACCGCGCTCGTGACCGTTGGTGGGAAGATGCCATTGAGCATGACGATGTCGGTCACGGACTGCAAGAACTTCACGCTCAACGTGGCAACCAACGCAACCAACAACTTGCCGCCGACGCAGGTCACCGGGGGAATCTTCGTCGAGCCAAGCACGTTTGCGGGCTCGATCACTGCGGTAAACGGCGCCGCCACGTGGGCGCTGACTGGAGCGTCGAAGACCTATGCGCTCGCCACTGGCGCTGCGTTGACCTTCACGCCCACCATCTCGAACTCCTGCCCGGCTGGTTTGACCTGTCCGGCTGGAGACACGACTACCGCGTATCTTTCGACGAACGGGACGCTCGCTGTCACCGGACTGCCGAGCCTCAACGTCATCGGCGCTGTACGGCTTGATGGTGGCTGGGCGTTGCTCCAGACAACGACTTCGAACCCGACGGCGCTGAGCTTCTCGGTCGGAACCAGCAGCATCGCGATCAGCAGCCCCACGCTCACGATCTGGAAGACCGCTAGCCACCAGAGCAACCCGAACTCGTCGAGTAGCACACTGGTGATGCCCGACCTCTCGAGCATCACTAACGGCTTGAATGTCGAGTTCTGTGGCACGTTCCAGATTTCTACGCCGATCACCGGTGATCAGCAGACGGGCGGTTGCGTCGAGTGGTCGCCGCAGGGCATCGTTCTCGCCCAGACCAAGAACCTCAATGCGGTGAGCACGACTGCCAACGCGGGCGCAACGGTGAACACCAATGTGAAGGGTGTGGCCTGGACCAACCTCCCCAGCTCGTTCACGGGCAAGGGTGGCATCGCAACGGTGTCGTTCAGCGGCGTACCCACGCCTACCTTCCCGAGCACCATCTCGATGGGTGGCGTCAGCACGCTCCCGGGTGTTGTGATGTCCGCGCTCGGTAAGCCGTCGGTTCCGTTCGACTTCAACATCAGCGGACAGTTCTCGGCATCGGGTTTCACGGTGACCGGTTCGGTTCCGGTGAACCTCACCATCAGCAACAAGCCACCGCTCGCGATCGACGTCAAGTCGCTCGATGGCACCATCGCGTGGAGCACATCGGGTGGTGGCAGTCTTGCGATTGGTACACAGTCACAGTTGACGCTCGGGTACAGCCCGAACACCTCTACGGCCACATCGAGCGTGGCGCTTCAGATCTCGCCCACCGGTATCTCGCTGACCCTGACTGCTTTGGGCACGCCGGTGGCGGGCGACACCGCCGACGGGCTGACGCCGGCCACGCGGCTCGCCTACCCCAGCCAGGCGCGGTACTTGGCCACGAAGTGGATGGGCATTGACGGGCTCAACCTGTGGAGCCTCACCGGCAGCATCGGCTGGGGTAGCGACGGACTTCCGACGCTGACGTACTCGACGAGCACGTACATCAACCCCAACGGGGTGACCACGAAGCCGTTCATCAAGTGCGGTACCAGTACCTGTGGTGATGCCGATTGGATGGTCAGCAGCGTCATCGTCGGAGCCGGCGTTGGTAACACTTGCTTCGCGTATACCTTCGATGGAACCAGCACGAGCGGGGGCGCCACCACGCTGAGCCTCAACGGTGGCGTGATCAAGACCTCGAAGTTCGCGTTGGGTGCGTCGGCTTCAGGCTGCATAGTCAATGGGATCACCCTGCCCGCCGGCTTCGCGGGCCTCAAGTTCTCAACAACCATCGGGTCGACGATTCTCGACCTGACGCTCAGCTACTCGGCAACTACCGGGTTCTGTTACTCCCAGAACATCGGAAACCTGAATCTCGGCGGGATTGTCTACAACGCTGTGTACCTCAGCGTGTCGATGGTTCCGACGGGGACGAGCGCTACGTGCGGCACGAATGCCAAGGGAGTCGCTATCACCAACAGCGGTGGCACGACGACGAGCTTCTATGCCAACTGGAACGTTCCGAGCCTCACCGGCTCGGATGCGGCCCATGCGATGACGGTCGACGCCACGATGAGCGTCAGCGCCACCGGCGGCCTCTTGGCGTCGTTGAGCGCAAAACTTCCGACGCTCAAGGGAAGCTACACCGACTGGAAGTTCACGGACGTGAGTTTCAGCACCACTCTTGCCGTTCCCACTGATCCTGCCGCCTGCGGTTCCATCGACACCACCGCCGCCGGCACGTTCTTTATGAAGTCCAATACGTACAAGCTGAATACGTTCGCGCTGAAAATCGACTGTCACGGCCTGCAGAAGTTCGTCTTCGATATGTACTTCACCCATAACGTCAAATATGTAAACAGGACCGCCTCGATGTACTTTGCGTACAACAGCGCAAACTCGACGATGAATGGGACGCTGAAGTACGACAACGGCGGAGGCAGTTGGAAGATCGGCAATAATGCCGGGACGTATTCGCTGGATATGACACTGTCGTTTACGTCGGACTGGGGCGCTACGACGCCGACCGGCTCATTCAACCTCTACTTCCAAGGGGTTGGCAGCGGACAGGTAGTTGGTCTCGACTACTACGTCGAGGGCACCGGGACGGTGTCTCTGAGCTGGGGCTCTGGCGCAGTGGACTTTGGCGGCTCGGCATCCGTGGGTGTTCGCTTTACGACACAGAGTTGCAAGAGCTGCACGACTGGTACTCAGTATTTCTCCACAGGTCAGGTCTAGACCCAGAAGCTTTGCGGACAATGGGGGTCGGCGCGAAGGCGCCGGCCCCCTTTCCCTTTCCGGAGCGGACCGGCGGGCTGTTGCTCAAGCGTGTGTCTAGATCAGTCGTGTGCCGAGGTGAGCCCAAGCGCCACCGGTACGTCTTCGTAGTCCACGGTCCACAGCCTGGTGGCGTCGCCGGGAACCGCGCCGTAGCAGCGCCATCCGAGCAGGCGCTGGGCGCGCTCGGGAAGCCGTGATGCCGCTGCCCAGTCGGTGCCGAGTGGGCTCGCTTCCTCCGGTGTGAGCCAACCGAGTACGTAGGACAGGTGCAGCCCGAAGCGCCACTGATCGGTGGTGAGATTGGCGCCGGCACCGTGGATGGCGCGACCGGTGTAGATCATGCCGCTACCAGCCGCCATCTCGGCTGCGACGGTGGCACTGGCTGAAGGTCGCACGGTGTAGTCGTCCCACCGGTGGCTGCCCGGCACGACGCGGGTCGCGCCCAGTTCGGTGGTGAAGTCGGTGATGGCGAACATGCAGCTGATCGTGACGTCGAAGCCGCCCGGTTGGTTCAGCGGGCGCCAGTTGTCTGCGTCGCGATGCAGCCCCTGCGCGGCCTCGCCCGGGCCGACGATCATCATCTGGCCTGTGTTCATCCAGTAGTCGCTGCAGTGCGGCAACAACAACGTGTCGGCAACAGCGAGCAACGTGGGGTGCAGCAGGATCTCGGTGAATGCCGCGCTGCGCGACGCCAAACGGGTGAACCGCTTCGTCGTGGCCCCCCAGAACTGCTGGACACCCTCGTCGGCGCTCTGCGTGCCGTGGTCGAAGGTGGCCGCGGCCCGTTCCATGTCGCTGCGGAAGCGGGCAACGAGATCGGGGGCGAGTAGTTGATCGACGATCACCGCGCCATCGGTGTCGAGCGCGCCGAGCAACGACGAGAGCGGTGCATCGTTGCTGATGTGTTGGAGCGAGTTCATGGGAGCCAGCTGTTCATGGTTGCCTCGTCAGAGGTCGGTGATGGACTTGAAGATCTCGGCGGCACCGACGCCATGCGCAGCGCCGAGTCCCTCGAGGCGATCGGTGATGCGCCGCCGGAACGCCTGGAGCTGGTCTTCGGAGGTTGCCTTCATCGTGCTCTGAAACTGCGATGTGTGCGCTTCGAGCGCGTGCAGCTTGGTGCCGATGAAACCGGTGACATCTTCGAAGTGATCGGGCTGGTCGGCCTCCCACAACAACAGCGTGTGTGGCCGGTGGGCGGCGAGCCCGTGCTCGCGGAAGAAGTGCGGATCGCGTGCGGCCACCACGGCGTCGCAGGCGAGTAGTCCGGCGTGGCGGTGATCGGGGTGCAGCCGATAGCGCTTCCACGGATCGTGCCCCAGAACGATGTCGGGCTGGAGCAGGCGGATGCAGCGGGCGACCTGCCCGCGCAACGCCAGGGTGCTGTCGAGTTCGCCATCGACCTGCTCGAGGAACATCACCTGGCCACGGTTTGTACCGGCCAGACGCAACGCGGCGTCGCGTTGTTCCACCTGTCGGGCGGCGGCCAATGCCCTGGTGTCGGCATCGGGGTCCCAGGTTCCCTTCGAGCCGTCGGTGAGCACGACATGATGCACGGTGCAGCCATCGGCTGCCCACTTGGCCAGCGTGGCCCCGCAGCCGAACTCGACGTCGTCGGGATGCGCCCCGATGGCGAGAGCCGACCGGGGCGTCGCCAGGTTTGATGTCCAGTCAGGCGCGCCGCCGGCGAGCGACGATGCCGATGTCAGGGCCGGCTGGCCGGGTTCGTTTGCAGCCATGGGGGAAGTGCCTTTGCGATGATGGGATGGTCGAGGTCAGCGGGCGTGTCGATGTCGAGCGCGAGGTGGACGTCGCGATGCACCCGTACGGGAAGTCCGAGCGACAGTGCATGCACGAGGTGGCGCCGGAACGACTGTGACCCGTAGGCGGGCAGGAACCCCGCGCGTGTGGGCACGGCGATCACGTTGGTGCCGTCGTCGCAGGAATCGGGCACCAGCACGATGCCCCCGATCAGCACGATGTGCGCCAGGGGCGTGGGCGCCGGCAGGTCGCTGTGCGCCACGACGACGTGCTCGATACCGGCGCCGGCCAGCGTGGCGATGCCATCGAGCACCGCTGCGTTGAGGCCCATGCCGGGTCGCCACAGCACGGTCGCGCCGGCCGCCTCGGCCCATGCCGCAACGTCGTCATCGTCGCACGCAACGAACACCGGCAGTGGTGTGGCTGCGGCAACCACTCGGTCGGCGGTCCAGCGGGCCAGGCGGATACGGTCAGCGGGAGCCAGCACGTTGGCGAGTCGCGCCTTCGCCTGCCGGAAGTCCTTGACAGGAATGAGCACCGCTGCGTCCACAACGACACAGGCTACGGGAGCAGCACTGGTGTCGCGCCCACGCCGTGAGGGGCGGCGGGTGCGTCAGCGGGAAATGACGACCGACACCAGCACCGACAGCGCTCCGACCGCCACCGGGGTGGCAATGCGCGACCACTTCGGGATGGTCTTCCATTTCGGGGCGAGCATGACCGAACCGCACAGGCCACCGGCGACCACACCGCCGAGGTGACCGCCGATGGCGATACCGGGGATGATGAACGTGAAGAACAGGTTGAGTATCAGCAGTCGACCGACGCCCGTTTGGAGAATGTTGATGCCCTGCTGATGCATGGAGATGGCCAGCGCCGCCATCAGCCCGAACACTGCGCCGGATGCGCCACCGCTGACGGTGATGTTGTTGCCGGTGAGCAGCACCACGCCCAACGAGCCGCCGAGCAGGCTGGCCATGTAGAGCAGCGCGAACTGGGTGCGACCAAGCGTGCGCTCGAGCAGCTGACCCAGTTGCCACAGGATGTACATGTTGAACGCGATGTGCAGGACACCGAAGTGGATGAAGCCACTGGTGACGAGCCGGTACCACTCGTGGGTCACGTTCAGGATGCCGCGGCTGAGGCCCAGATCGATCTGCTGCCGGGTGGGGTGGCTGCCGCCGGCGAGCGAGCTGGTGTCGGCTGCTGCCATCCAGAAGAAGATGACGACGTTGATGGCGATGATGGCCGACGTGATCAGCGCTGGCTGGCGGGCGTTGGCGTATTTCACGCGGGTCTTGATGTCGGGCTGGTCGGCCTTGCGGCAGTCGAGACAGTGCGAGCCCACCGTTGCCTGCACCAGGCAGTCACTGCAGGCTGGCTTGCCGCAGCGGGTGCAGCGCCGACCCGTCTCGCGCTCGGGGTGACGGTAACAGTGATCGATCGTTGGCGGGGGTGGCAGCGACATTGCTGACAGGGTACCGGCTGACCCACGGGGTATCGGCTCGCGTTGCGCGCAGTTTCAGGCCTCGTCGGTGAGCGGTTCGCTCATGTTCGCCAACCACCATCGGCGCAACGAGGCGAATGCATAGATGCCCGTGTCGTGGCCGTCGCTCCAGCTGATGGACAGCCCCCATGCGCCGGCGAAGGATGCATCCCGGATGGCGATCTCGCTCGATTGGCCGGGACGCGGCCACGCCACGTCGCCCCGCTCGCGGAATCCGCGGCAGGTTGCGCACGGGCAGTTGGCGCGCATGTCAGTGAGCGCGAAGGTGCACACCAGATCGTCGTCGAAGGTGAGCGCGATGCTGGTGCCGCGCTCGATGGTGACGTCGACGACCTGAGCTGGTGCTGGCGTCGGGTCAGTCATGGACGGGATCAGCCATGGAGGGCTCAGCCATTGAGGATGGTGTCCGCAACGACGGCGGTGATGATCAGGGTGACGATCAGACCATTGTAGGTGGTGTGTGCCCGCGTCGACTCCAGCGTGGCCTCTTGCTGCGAAAGGTGCCGCCGGTACGAACGCAGGTAGCTCGCCATGAAGTATGCGCCACCGATGCTGAGCGCCAGTGCCACGCCGATGGGAATGCCGATGAGCGCGTGCACCAGCCCGAACTGCACCACCTTGGCGGCTCGCCGGCGCGTGCTCCACTGCTCGGCACAGCGACGGAACATGCGCTCCTCGGCATAGGCGAACAGCGGTAGAGCCGGCACGAGCATGGCCATGAAGACAACGGGTATGAGCCACTCCCAGACCGTGCCCCCGGTGGAGGTGTTGGTACCGAACACCGGGTTGCCCTGTCCGCCCAGTGCGCTCCACCATCCCCAGTCGAGGCCGGGGATCTTCTCCAGTGCTGTTGCAGCGGCGATGACCATTGAAAGTACGAACGGCACGGGCCACACGTGTCGCCAACGGATGCCGCGCACGATCGACCGCACGAGCGTGCGCCCGTCGTTGGCCAATGATCGGCGCAGACCGGTGAACAACCGGGCGCCGATGAAGGCGAGCACAGCGAACGTGGTGAGCTGGTTCAGTGAGTCGCTCCACGAACCCGCGAGAAGTGCGCTGGCGGGTCCGTTCACACGCTGAGTGTAGAGGTGGGGGGCTGCCGGCTGCCGGCTGTGGGCTACGGGCGGCGGGTGCGGGTGGCGACGGCGAAGTCCTCGGCGGGGCACGGCTCGCCGAGCAGGTAACCCTGAGCCATGTCGCAGCCGAGCATCTTCAGCCGGTAGAGCTGGTCGGGCGATGTGACCCATTCGGCCACCACCGACATGTCGAGTGCGTGCGCCAACTGCACGATGGAACGCACGATGGGGTCGTCCTCGCCGGCCGCCCCGAGGGTGGAGGCGATGGAACCGTCGAGCTTGAGGATGTCGGCGCGGTAGTCGCGCAGCGCCGTGAGCGACGACACACCGGTGCCGAAGTTGTCGAGCGCAATGTTCACGCCGAAGCGGCGAAGGGTCTGCAGTGCGCGTGTCGTGGTGGGCTGATCCGCACTGAGGGTTTCTTCGCTGAAATCGAGCGTGAGCTGTTGGGGGAGCAGATCGAGTTCGTGAACGGTGGCGATGACCCGCTCGACAAACGCTCCCTCGGACATCTGACGGCCGCTCACGTTGACGTGCACGCTGAAGTTGCGCTCGACCAACTCGGCATCGAGCCAGGCGCGGGCGTCCTTGCACGCCTGGCGGATGACCCAGTCGCCCATCGGCACGATGGTTCCGCTCTCTTCGGCCAACGGCACGAAATCGCGGGGCATGAGCAGACCGCGCTGGGGGTGACGCCAACGCAACAACGCCTCGGCTCCGACCAAACGCCCGGTGTGGGTGGACACGATGGGTTGGTAGGCAAGACGCAGTTCGTCGGATGCCATTGCCTGTTCGAGCGCTGTCGAGAGCTGCTTGCGCTGGCGGGCATCAGGCATCATCTCGTCGGTGAACAACTCGCAGCGTGAGCGGCCGCGGCGCTTGGCGCTGTACATGGCAGTGTCGGCATGGCGCAGCAACGTGACGGCTTCGTCAGCGGGGGTTGTCTCGAGCGGGCTACGCGGGTTCGACAGAGCGACACCGATGCTGACGCTGAGGTCCACCTCGACACCGTTGAGCATGAGCCGGCCGCTGAGGCCGTGGCGGACACGATCGGCAAGCTCGAGTGCGACCTGCTCGTCGATTCCGCCCTCGCACATCACCACGAATTCATCGCCGCCGATACGGGCAATGATGTCGGCGGGGCGAGTCGCCGACGCAAGGCGACTGGCGACCGACGCCAGCAGCAGGTCGCCGACATCGTGCCCGGAGTTGTCGTTGACGTCCTTGAGCCGATCGAGATCGAGGAACAGCACTGCGACCTGTTGATGGTGATACCGGCCGCGGTCGAGTGCCTCGGCCAGCGTGCGCAGCATCAGCGTGCGGTTGGGCAGCCCGGTGAGCGCGTCGTGCGTGGCCTGATGGGCCAACTCGGCCTGCAGCTGCTTGCTGGTGGTGACGTCACGTATCTGCGATGCCCAGAACTCGATGGCGCCATCGGCCGCTCGCTGCACGTAGACGGTGACATTGAGCGTGCGGGTGAGGCCGTCGGGGCCGCGGAACACGACCTCGCCGTTCCAATCCCCGCTGCGCGGGGTGTCCAGCACCTGACGCGGGATCTGGTCGCGCAGCGTCTGCAGCAGACCGCGCATGGTTGGTTCGCGAACCAGGTCGATGGCGTCGTCGACACCGAACAGCGCCCGCGCTGCATCGTTGGCGTAGGTGGGCGAGCCGTGGCGGTCGATGATGAGCACTGCATCGGGGCTCACGCCGAGCAGGCCGGTGAGGCGCTCGCTGAGCTGACGCTGGTGCTGTTCCTCGGTGATGTCGGTGACGCAGCCCGAGAAGCCCAGCTGTTGGTCGAACACGTCGCGGCGCGGAATGGCGTCGAGGCGCAGCCAGACCATCTTGCCCTGCGCTGTCCAAACACGGAACGTGGTGGTCAGTGCTTCGCCGGCCTCACGCAGGCGCGCCCAGGCCAGTTCGGCCGCGGCACGATCGCCCGGATGGGCATTGGCCCACGGCGCAGAACCCACCGGTACGGCGCCACCGCTGAGCGCCAACGCGCGAAACGACTCGTCAGCACTGACGAGACGACCATTCAGGTCCGTTTCGAACATCCCAACGGGGAGCACGTTCATCGGGTGTTTGAATCCTGTTCCTCTATGAGTGACTTAGTTCTAGCCGATCGGGCGTTCCGTGGGGTCAAGTTTGTGTCAAGGAGTGCCGTACACGCCAGTGACCTGGGCGGCACCGATGGCTGAGGAATCGATGGCCAGCACGAGGTCCTCGGCGGACGAACCCGTGGGCAACTCGATCTGTTGTTCCAGGGCGTACAACGAGAAACGGTAGTGATGGGTGGTGCCGGCGGGCGGGCAGGGTCCCTTCCAGCCAACGCTGGGAGCGGCCGCAGTGCTGAATCCGTTGGCGCCCTCGATGGCCCCGACCGGAACGCTGCCCTCACTGACCGAGGGGTTCTTCGGATCGAGCCCGGCGATCACCCAATGCACGAAATTGTCGGCATCGGTGTCGGTCACGACCAACGCGACCTCGACGGCGTTCTGGGATGCGCCGATCCAGCTGATGGCTGGTGAGACATTGGCGCCGTTGCAGGTGAAGCGGGTGTCGATGGTGCCGCCGTCGGCCCAGGGCAACTGCAGCGAGAAGGCAATGGCAACCGCATCGGTGGTGGTGGCGCCAGGCAACTCGGACGGCTGCACGGCGTCGTCGACGATGGTGGTCGTGGTGGTGGGCGTGAACACGCTGCCGTCCTGGGTCGGCAGCGCTGGACGGAGGGTGCGGCCATCGTGGCGG
The DNA here is from genome assembly GCA_009726095.1 of Actinomycetota bacterium. Lineage (GTDB taxonomy): Bacteria > Actinomycetota > Acidimicrobiia > Acidimicrobiales > Ilumatobacteraceae > WLMZ01. The sequence continues at coordinate 19,403 of WLMZ01000031.1, read as the reverse complement.
CATGCGCTCAGGGCGGCGACCGCTAGGACACACCCGAGCAGGACACCGGTGATTCGAGACGTTCGCACAATCGTTCAGCCTAGGCGGTCGAGTAGTGCGGGACCGTACAGGCGGTAACGTGACCGACGTGTCTGCACCTCGACGCTGCATCCTCACCATCCATGCCCATCCCGATGACGAAGCCTCCAAGGGCGCGCCGACATTGGCGCGTTATCGCGCCGAGGGCGTGCACACGGTGCTGGTATGTTGCACCGGGGGCGAGGAGGGCGATCTCCAGAATCCCTCGCTGCGCGAACCCGGCCAGCCCTTCCACGGGCTGACCCCCGAACAGGAGAAGGTCAAAATGGCCGAGCTCCGGCCGATCGAACTGGCCGAATCGGCCGCCGTCATCGGGTTCGCAGAGGTCACGATGTTGGGCTACCGAGATTCGGGCATGCTCGACAGCGAGGCCAATGCCAACCCGGCGTGCTTCCACATGGCGCCCATGGACGAAGCGGTTGGCAGGCTGGTGGCCATCATCCGGCGCACCCGCCCGCAGGTCATCATCACCTACAGCGACGATCAGAGCGGCTACCCGCATCCCGATCACGTCAAGGTGCACGACATCTCCCTTGTTGCGTTCGAACGAGCAGGTGACCCTGATTGGTATCCCGATGCGGGCGAGGCATATCAGCCGGCCAAGATGTACTACACGCTGTGGTCGAAGGTGCGGCTGATGGCCATTCACGAGGCCATGCTGCGCTTGCGCGGCACGAGCCCCTACGACGAACGCTGGCTCGATCGGGCCAGTCAGGACGACCGCATCACCACCCGGCTCGATGTCGGTGCGTATATGTGGGCACGCTCCGGGGCCCTGCGCGCCCACGCTACCCAGGTGGACCCCAGTGAGTCGTGGTGGTTCGGCCTGTCCGACGACGAGCTCGCCGAGGCGTATCCATTCGAGGACTGGGTGCTCGCCCATTCGCATGTGGGCTTCGTGCCCGAGGGCGAGACCGAGGACGATCTCTTCGTCGGAATCGATCTTGCGATCGGGGTGAGTGCCTGATGGCTGAAGGTACGGTGCAGTATCGCGTGGCCTTTGCCAAGAATGACGTCGTGATCGAGGGCCCCGACGATGCCGATGTGGTGCTCTCGGCCGCCGCAGCTGACGCTGGCCTTGATCCCACGGTTGCGTTCATGCAGGGCAGGCTGAAGTCCGCCGGCCCCACGGGAGCATTGTTCGACCTGCTGAAATCGGGCCAGGTCGGTCCGGCACTGGCCCGTCTCGGCACCCGCTAACCGGCTCGTTCGGCCGGGCTCATGCGTCCTGGCTCGTTCGTCCCGGCTACGCAGCCCCTGCGCGCATGGCGTCGCGCAGTTGGCGATAGCCGATCACGATGGCACCACTGGAGTGGAGAAGATCGATCAGGCGTTGGTCGGTAGTGACCAGGGCGAGGTCGTCGATCCAGCCCTGAGCAGCATCGGAGATGGCCCGAACCTCGGGGGTGTCGATGGTGGGCTGCACGTGGATCTCGGTCACGCCAGGGGCCAGGTTGGACAATGCGTCAAAGACGCGATCGCGGCTGCCGGCGCGCCAGTCGTGATCGAAGTGATCGGGGAACACCACGCCCTCACCGGCCGCGAGATCGCGGAACGGGAACCCTGCCTGATCGCGCGTGATGGTGGAGGGCAGCCGGACGGGCAGGCGGAACTCGACGGCCAGTTCCAGGTAGACATCGAAGAACTCGGGCCGCAGGGTGATGGCGGTGAGGTGCGGCGCAAGGTGGGTGACATCGATGCCCCAGGCGATGGAGCGCTCGATCTGGGCGCGGCATTCGCGCAGTACCTCGGCGGGATCGGCGTGCTCCCACAGATCGTCGACGGTGCGCGGGAAGCCGGCTTCGCCGCTGAGCAGTGATGGGGCGTGCGTGATGGGGCCCCAGCGGTAGGTGGGGTGTTCGCAGTTGAGCGTGAGGTGCACGCCGATGTCGTCGGTGGGCAGGTAGCGCAGTGCGGCATCGCGCGCCCACGGTGCTGGCACCATCAGCGACGCGCACGAGGCGACGCCGTCGCGTATGGCACGGAACACGCCCTCGTTGGCGGCATGGCACGAACCGAGGTCGTCGCACGAGATGATCACCAGGCGATCGTCGGCGGAGTATCCCAATCGTTCGGCGAGCGTGCGCATGAACGCGACGCTATCCGGTGCAAGCGGCCCACAGGCCCCGATTGGCCGCCTCGGCGTCCCGTGCGGCGCGCACGAAATCGGCGGCAAAGGTGGTGTTGGGGGCAATACTCAGGGGCCGGGCGTACCCGCGCTCGGCCAGTTCGAGGTTGACGAACAGCCCGTCGCTGCTGCGGTACACATAGCCGAGCAGCCGGCCGTAGTCGTCGCGCGCCTCCGCGTCGCGCCGGATCAGCACGGCAGTGCCCTCGGCCAGAACATGTTTGGTGAAGTCGCTGGCCTCGGGGCCGTAGCACTGGATGGGCGTGTTCGGCTTCTTGGTCTCGGGGGTGTCGATACCGATCAGACGCACCCGTTCTGTGTGGCCCCCGATGGTTGCGTCGATGGTGTCGCCATCGATGACCCGGGTGACGATCGCGTTCGGCGCGAACGCCGTACTGACCGAGTGCTGCGACGAGATGCCGCGATCGCCGCCGCCGCAGCCGCCAACCAGGAGCATGACCGTGAGCCCGCCGAACCACCACCTTGTGCCATGACGCTCCATGCGCCAGTTCTACCGGCGGGGTATGACATCCACACCCCGCCGTCAGGGCACTAGATGCGCTCGATGAGCGTGCCGGTGCCGATACCGCCACCACAGCACATGCTGATGATGCCGTACCGGCCGCCGGTGCGCTCGAGTTCGTACAGGGCCTTGGTGGTCAGAAAGGCACCCGTTGCACCCAGGGGATGACCGAGGGCGATGGCGCCACCGTTGGGGTTGGTCTTGGCCAGATCGGCGCCGACCTCTTTGGCCCATGCCAGCACGACCGACGCGAACGCCTCGTTGATCTCGAAGGTGTCGATGTCGCCGATGGCCAGGTTGTTGCGCTGCAGCAGGCGCTGCGTCGCGTCGATGGGACCGGTGAGCATGAGCACGGGGTCCACGCCGACGAGGCAACTGTCCACGATGCGGGCACGAGGGGTGAGGCCCAACTCGGCCGCTTTCTCCTCGGTCATCATCAACACGGCAGCGGCGCCGTCGCTGATCTGCGACGCGTTGCCGGCGGTGTGCACGCCGTTCTCGCGGGCCACGGGCTTGAGCGTTGCCAGCTTCTCGAGCGTGGTCTCACGGATGCCCTCGTCGCGGCTGACGCGATGCGTGGTGCCGGTGGGCTTGCCCTCTTCGTCGACATCGGGTGCATCGACTTCTACGTACTGGCCGGCGTAGCGATCCTCGGCCCATGCCTGGGCGGCGCGCTGCTGGCTGGCAAACCCGAACGCATCGGTGTCGGCGCGGGTGATGCCCCACTTGTCGGCAATGCGCTCGGCGCCCTCGAACTGCGAGGTCATCTCGTAGCGACCGAAGTACGTCCTCGGGATCGGTACGCCGAGACCCAGCTTCTTGCCGGAGTTGCTGCCGATGGGGACACGGCTCATCACTTCGACACCGCAGGCAATGGCAATGTCGATCATGCCCGAACCGATGAGGGCCGCAGCCATGCCGGTGGCCTGCTGGCTGGAACCGCACTGCGTATCGACCGTGGTGGCGGCCACGCCCATCGGCAGACCGGCCGACAGCCATGCCGTGCGGCCGATGTTGAACGACTGCTCGCCGACCTGGCTGACGCAACCCGTCACCACCTGCCCGACGATGTTGGGATCGATACCCGTGCGATCGATGAGCGCTTTCTGCACGATGCCGAGCAGTTCGGCCGGGTGTACCGACGACAACCCGCCGCCGCGTCGGCCGATGGGGGTGCGGACAGCATCAACAATCACTACGTTCGTCATGGGCTCACGCTATCCCGCCGTGCCATGCTGATCACGTGCCAGAGCATCGCCCCACCCCACCCATCTTCGTCCCTCTCGTGAACCCTCCCGATGACGTGTTCATCGCCCATCGCTACGTGCACGTGGTCGGCTCGAACGTCTGGGTGCACGACGAGCAGGCCGACCCGGCATGGGAGGCCCACTTCCTGGGGGTGCTCGACGGCGCTGCGGTCTGGGGAGTCGACGTGCCCCGCGGGCTCGATCCCGCTGACGGCGCGGCGACCGACCTGTACAGCTACTTCGGCCGCTCGAGCGAGACCGACTGGTTGATCGCCGGGCGTGCCGTGCAGATCGTGGAGTGGGCGCGCACACACCGTTTCTGCGGGCGGTGTTCGGCCCCCACCGAGTTGGCCCCCGGCGAGCGGTCGATGAAGTGCCCCGCGTGCGGTCTGCAGGCCTTCCCCCGCCTGGCCCCGGCGATGATCACTCTGGTGACCCGCGGCGAGGGAGCCGACCAGGAGGCGTTGCTGGCCCGCGGCGTGCAGTTCCGCGTGCCGATGTACAGCTGCCTGGCCGGGTTCGTGGAACCGGGCGAGACATTGGAGGGCGCCGTCATCCGCGAGGTGCGCGAGGAAGTGGGTATCGAGGTGACCAACGTGCGCTATTGGGGCAGCCAGCCGTGGCCGTTCCCACACAGTCTGATGCTGGGCTTTCAGGCCGAGTATGCGGGCGGCGACATCGTGTGCGACCCCACCGAGATCATGGATGCACAGTGGTACCGACGCGACGCGCTGCCTGCCATCCCGCCGGGCATCAGCATTGCCCGCAAACTGATCGATGCCTGGCTGCTCAGCGAGTGAGCATCTGCTTCACCGGGGCGCCAGCTTGTCGGTGAAATAGTCGAGCACGATCTCGCCGCGCTGGCGGCGGTGCACCGGCGAGCCGCTGCGACTGAGCTCGTGGGTCTCGCCCGGGAAACGGTAGAAGGTGACGTCGCGCCGGAGCAGGCGCAATGCCATGAACAGCTCCTCGGCCTGGGACATCGGGCAGCGCAGGTCGTTCTCGCTGTGGATGATCAGCATGGGCGTGTGGATGTCGTTCACATAGGTCATCGGCGACATGCGTGCGTATTCGGTGGGATCTTCGATGTGGGTGGTGCCGTGTTCGACCTGGAACACGCTGCCGATGTCGCTGCTCCACTCCTCGCTGATGAGGTTGTTCACGGCGCGCTCGCTGCAGATGGCGCGGAACCGGCTGCCGTGGTGTGCGGCGAGCCACGTGGCCATGTAGCCGCCGTAGCTCCCGCCGATCATGCCCACCCGATCGGGGTCGCAGAACGGGTAGCGGGCGAGCGCTGCATCGAGCACGGCCAGTACGTCGTCGACATCGACCCCGCCCCAACCGGTGCCCGGGTGCTTGTGCTTGGGCCCGAGGATGGCCTGGCCCCATGACTGCTCGCGACCGCTGCCACCGCGAGGGTTGCTCATCAGCACCACGAATCCCGCGGCCGCCTGCATCTGCGCCTCGTCGAAGAAGGTTTCGCCGTACTGGGTGTGCGGGCCGCCGTGCACGTTGAGCAACATCGGATAGGTCTTTGTGGCGTCGAAGCCGACCGGGCGCATGATCCACGCATCGATCTCCAACGTGGCGTCGGTGGTGGGCACTGCGAAGCGCTCCCACGATTGTGGCTTCACGACTGCGGCGTAGGCGGCGCCGAGGTGGGTGAGCTGTGTCTCGGCGCCGTCGCGGAGCGCGAACAGCTCGGTGGTGCGATCGACCGAGCTGATGGCCATCGCAACACTGCCCGAGCGCGCATCCCATGACTTCACCCACCGTGCTCCGGTGCTGACCGCGACCGGAGCGTATGACCCGTCGGCTGACACCCGGTACAGGTGCGATGTGCCGCGGTCCTCGGCGCAGGAGAGCAGTGTGTCGTCGTCGAGCCAGACCGGTGCGACGGACCCGCTGACCGAGTCGAACGTGCGGTCGAGGCCGCGGCTGACCCACTGCCGTTCGCCGGTGGCCAGGGTGAGTACGCCCACGTGATGGTTCTGCGGATCGGTACGCGAATCGTCCATGCCGAGAAACGCAACGCGTCGGCCGTCGGGCGAGACGCGCGCCGCGTGGTAGTTGCCGGTCTGATGGGTGAGCGCGGTGATCTCGCCATCGAGTGGCACCAGGTAGAGGTCGCTGGCGAAGTCGAAGTCCCAGGTGTCGTGCCGGGCGGCGCTGGTGATGACGGCGCTGGAATCGGCGAGCCAGCCGATGCCGCTGTGCTGGAACTCGCCGGGGGTCAGGTTGCGCGGTGGCGCCGTGCCGTCGGCTGCAACGACGTAGACATGCGACGGCCGGTCGTAGATCCATCCTTCGCCGTTGAGCTGAGTAAAGAACCGTTCGATCTTGCGTGGCGCCTGCCAGCTCTCGTCTTCGGCGTCGTAGCGCTCGTGTCGGGTGCGGCTGGTGAAGGCTACCGAGCGACCGTCGGGGCTCCAGGCCACGTCGTCGATGCCATCTTTCATGATGGCGATGGTGCGTACCTCGCCGGGCAGGCCCATCGGCAGCACGTGCAGGGTGGCCTCACCCTTGTTCTCGCTGCGGCTCGACACGAACGCAAGGCTGCGGCCGTCGGGCGACCAGGTGGGTTGGCTGTCGTTCTTCTCGCCGCTGGTGAGCGGCCGCGGTGCGGTGCTGGCATCGGTTGCAGCCACCCACACCTCGGAGCGCGCCTTGTTCTTGACCATGTCGACCTTGCCGACCACGAAGGCGATCTGTGCGCCGTCGGGTGACAGTGCCGGCGACGCAGCGGTCACGACACCGCCGATGATGCGTTCGGCAAGCACTGCGTGGTTGCTCGGCGGGTGGTTGGAGGCCTGCACGTTGGAAACATCGCTCATCGCAATGACGGTAGCCGGGTCAAGAGGCCGTATCTTTCGGGGCATGGATCTTGGACGTATGGGACTATGGACCTTTCAGCTCGACCTGCAACCGATGACCCGGTCGCAGGAGGCACTGGGCGAACTCGAGGAACTCGGGTACCGTGCCGTGTGGGTTCCCGAGGCCGTGGGCCGCGAGCCGTTCGCGAACGCAGCGCTGCTGCTGTCGGCCACGAAGTCGTTGGTCATCGGCACCGGTATCGCCAGCATGCACGCTCGCACCGCGATGACCATGCAGGCCGGCTGGAAGACCCTCAGCGAGGCCTTCCCCGATCGCTTCCTGCTCGGTATCGGCACCAGTCATCAGCCGATGGTCGAGGGCGTGCACGGCCGCTCGTACGACAAGCCGTACAGCGCCATGGTGGCCTACCTCGATGCGATGGACCGGGGCATGTACTTCGCCGCTCCACCCACCGCGCCGCCCCAGCGGGTGCTTGCTGCGCTCGGCCCGAAGATGCTGAAGCTGTCCGCCGAACGTGGACTCGGCGCGCACCCCTACTTCGTCCCGGTGGAGCACACCGTTGTGGCGCGAGCGGCCATGGGCCCCGATGCGCTGTTGGCCCCCGAGCAGATGGCGGTGTTCGAGACCGACCCCAGCAAGGCCCGCGAGATCGCCCGCCGGGCGATGGGTACGTACCTGGGTCTGCCCAACTACACCAACAACCTGCGCCGCCTCGGTTGGGGCGACGACGATCTGCTGAACGGCGGCAGCGACAAGCTGGTCGACGCCATCGTGGTGTGGGGCTCGCTCGACACCATTGTGGCTCGTGTGTCTGCGCATCTCGATGCCGGCGCCGACCATGTGTGTGTGCAGGTGCTGCCCGCAGATGGCGCAGCGTTACCGATGGCCGAATGGCGCGAACTCGCCAGCGCGCTGCCCTCGATCTGAGAGGTGATTGCAGTGGATGTCATTGCCCTGGACCGTGCCCAGTATCTCGACGCTCTCCGTCGCGATGGCGCCGCCTTTGCGTCCTCAGCACGAGCCGCCGGCCTGACCACCCCCGTCGCATCGTGTCCGGGCTGGACGGTCGCCGACCTGGTGTGGCACCTCGCCGAGGTGCACTACTTCTGGGGCTCGGTGGTGCACCAGCGTGCCGCCGGTGGCGCTGAGGTGATCAACCTGCACCGGCCGACAGATGACGCCAACTTGTTCGCCCTGTACAACATGCAGTTCGAGCGGCTGCTGCAGGTGCTCGGCGAAGCTGACCCGGCCACCGAGGTGTGGACCTGGTCCGAGCAACACAATGTCGCCTTCGTGCTGCGGCGGATGGCGCAGGAGACCGCAGTGCATCGTTGGGATGCCGACGCGGCTGCCGGCCGCCCGGCGCCCATCGAGGCCGTGCTCGCCAGCGACGGCATCGACGAGTTTCTGACCCACTTCGTCGACGATGTCGCCCGCAACGCTCAGCCGCTGGGCGGTTCGGTGCACATCCACTGCACCGATGTTGCCGGCGAGTGGACGATCCACCAGATGATGCTGGCCGACGTCGATGTCCCCGCCCTGCCTGCCGGATTCGATGTCGCCCGCGAGCACGCCAAGGGCGACTGCGCCCTGCGCGGCCCCGCCAGTGACCTACTGCTGGCGCTGTGGCGGCGCACGCCCATTGCATCCATCGATGCCATTGGCGACACCGCTGTCGGCGCCCGCTTCTTGGCCTCGACCAACCTCACCTGACCCGACCTGACCTGACCTGACCCGCCGCCCCCGGCCATCTGTCAGTGGATGTGAGCCCTGCAGGGCGCGAAACTACTGCCAGATTGGGGTGGGCCCGTGGCGGCCGCCGGTCGTGGCAGGTCCGGTGGCGGCAACTACGGTGCAGCGCTGTGCCCACGGTCCACCTCAACGGAATCGACATCTACTTCGAGCGGAGTGCTGCCGCTGACCGGCCGCGACTGCTGTTCATCAACGGCTCCGGTGCCACGCTCGCCGGCAGCGAGCCGATGGTGCATGCGTTCAGCAGGGGCTTTGATCTGCTGGCTCATGATCAGCGGGGCCTCGGGCGGACCAGCATCCCTGACGGTCCGTACACCATGGCGCAGTATGCGGCCGATGCCGCGGCGCTGGCCGAACACATCGGCTGGAGCACCTATCGGGTGGTGGGCGTGAGCTTTGGTGGCATGGTGGCCCAGGAACTGGCGGTCACCGTCCCTGAGCGGATCGAGCGGCTGGCGCTGGTGTGCACCTCGCCGGGTGGCGCCGGGGGTTCGTCGTACCCGCTCCATACGTTGGCCGAGTTGGACGCTGCGGAGCGCGCCGCGATCGGTGTACGGATCCTCGATCAGCGGTTCACGCCCGAGTGGCTCGCCGAGCATCCCGCCGACCAGGCGCTCGCCGGGGCCATGGGCCAGCGAAGCGCCTCTGGGAAATCAGCCGAGGTGTTGCGCGGCGAGGCACTGCAGCTGCAGGCGCGTAGCCATCACGATGTGTGGGATCGATTGGCCAACATCACCTGCCCCACGTTGGTGGCCTCGGGTCGCTACGACGGCATCGCCCCGCTGAGCAACGGCGAGGCGATCGCGTCGCGCATTGCCGATGCGCGGTTGAACGTCTACGAGGGCGGTCACGCCTTCTTCGTGCAGGACCGCGCTGCGTTCCCCGACATCCTCGAGTTCTTGCGCGCCGATTGAGCGCCGTTTGAGCGCCGTTTGAGCGCCGATGAGCCTGGGCTCGGTCACGCCTATTCGTTGATGCCGACGGGCTTGTCGTCGATGATCTGATCGAGGTACTCCGACAGGCCGTACCCGACCGCACCCTGGTGCTCGCCGCTGGCCATCGTCCAGCGGGTCATGCCCTCGCTGATGCGCGTGACCAACCAGTTGCCCTCGGGGTCCTGGCGGCGGTTGCGCAACGGGATGAGGTTCATGACCTCGCCAGTGAAGTTCCATTCACGGTCGCTGCGCGACGACTTCAGCAGGCCGGTGATGCGCTGGTGGTAGGTGTCGTCGCCTTCGAACTCAGTGCTGACTTCGACGTGGTCGCAGTAGTGCATCTTGCCGCCGTCCCATACGAACCCGCCACGCGTGCCCGGACCGTCCTTCTTCGCCACACGGCTGGCCATGAAGCCGAGGTCCTTGCCGAAGTTGGCGGTGAGCCAGCGGTAGTACCACGGCGCCTGCCAGTAACGCGGACCCCATGAGTGATCGCGCAGGCCGCAGCCGGCGATCTGCCATTCCTGATCGCCGACGCGGATGCTGCCGTGGGCCTCGACCAACTGCTCGTAATGGCCCTTGGCGAACTCCTCGCCGGGGGTCTCGTGCGGCTCGTCGGGTTCGCCGCCGAACATGCTCGGCTTGCCCTGGCCGGTGAAGGTGATGTGCACCTCGCACTCGGCGTAGGGGTTGTTGGTGAACGCCTCTTTTGGCGTGGCCATCTGCAATGGGTCGTCGAGCAGGACGACCTTGCCGACGTAGTCGATGCGCAGTTCCTCGAACGGCTTGACCATGGTCCAGGTGAGGCCGCCGGCATCGAAGGCATCGTTGTTGTCGATGTTGGGCCGCTTGAACATGAACCCGACCTTGCCGTCGGGCAGGTACAGGCACACCGTCATCTCGGCATACCCTTCGTTGGCTCGGTTGCCGATACGGAACCACCCACCCACCTGATGGGTGGGATCAAAGCAGTTGATGTACATGCTCTCGTTGAAGTTCGACTCAGGGCCGAGTTCGTGCATGTATTCGTCAGATGGATCGAGGCGTACTCCCATGGTGCGACTCTAGGTGGTGGCCCCTGCATGCGGAGAGGCGCGGGACGTGCACCGCGTCGGCATGACCGGTGACCCGGATTGTTGCGGCGTGAGTAGCCAGACGGCTCAAGTGCCGATAGGACGAAGAACCAACACGCGTGTGCGACAACCTTGGAGGCCCGTATGACCCGGCTCGGCTATCAGATCCCCAACTTCAGCTACCCCGGCGTCGGCTCCGCTGGCTTGTTCGATGTCGTCAGCCGTCAGGCGCGCGAGGCCGAGGCGGGCGGCTTCGACACGGTGTTGGTCATGGATCATTTCTACCAACTGCCCATGCTCGGTGCGCCTACGGAGCCGATGCTCGAGTGCTATGCGCTGCTGTCGGCGTTGGCCCGCGAAACCAAGACGGTGCGGCTCAGCGCACTGGTCACGGGTAACACGTACCGCAACCCGGCAGTGCTCGCCAAGACGGTGACCACCTTGGACATCGTGTCGAACGGCCGTGCCCAGCTGGGCATCGGCGCCGGCTGGTTCGAGCTGGAACACAACGCCTTCGGCATCGAGTTCGGCACCTTCACCGACCGCTTCGAGAAGCTCGAGGAAGCCCTGCAGATCATCATCCCGATGCTGCGCGGCGAACGCAGTACCTTCGCTGGAACGCACTATCAGACGGTCGATGCCTTCAACCACCCCGCTGCGGTGTCGCGCATCCCAGTGATGATCGGTGGCGGTGGCGAGCGTAAGACGCTGCGCATGGTGGCCCAGTACGCCGACGAGTCCAACATCATCGCTGAGGCGAAAGACCTGCAGCGCAAGCTCGATGCGTTGGCCGGTCACTGCGACGCGCTCGGTCGTGACCGTCGCGATGTGACGGTGTCGTGGCAGCGCTCGGCATGCATCGCCCCCACGATGGAACAGGCCCAGGCCGAGCTGGCTGCGTTCTTCATGACGCAGGGTGTCGACCTCGGCAGTCTCGACGACGACCGGCGTGCGGCGCTGACCGCACGGTTCGCCGTCGGTGACCCCGACACCGTTGGCGAGCGGCTGGCCGCCAACCTGGTGCCCGGCATCGACGGGTTCACCATCAACGCCCCCAACGGCCACATTCCCGGCCGGGTTGCCCTGCTGGGTGAGACGGCGGCGAAGGTCGTTGGCTGAGGCCATGTCGCAGCGCTCGTTCTTGCAGATTGATGTCTTCACCGATACCCCGTATCGGGGCAACCCCCTGGCCGTCGTGGTGGATGGCGAGGGTCTGAGTTCCGACGAGATGCAACAGTTCGCCAACTGGACGAACCTGTCGGAGACGGCGTTCCTGCTGGCGCCGACGAACCCCGCCGCCGACTACCGGGTGCGCATCTTCACGCCCACCGTCGAGCTGCCCTTCGCTGGTCACCCCACGCTGGGCTCGTGCCATGCATGGCTCGCCAGCGGAGGTATTCCGCAGGACCCTGCGATGGTTGTGCAGGAATGCGGCGCCGGGTTGGTGAGGGTGCGACGTTCAGCCGAAGGCCTCGCGTTCGCGGCGCCAGCGTTGCGTCGATCAGGCCAGGTGGACGATGCGCTCGTGGGACGCGTCGCAACGATCCTTGGCCTTGACCGGAGCGACATCGTGGACAGCCAGTGGGTGGACAACGGCCCGGGTTGGGTTGCGGTCATGCTGCGCGACGCCGAGGCGGTGTTGGCGGTGCGTCCAGGATTCGTGGACGACCTCGACATCGGGGTGGTGGGCCTGTACCCGGCCGGATCGCCCTTCGCCTATGAGGTGCGTGGGTTCTTCGCCAAGGACGGCAACACCGTGGAGGACCCGGTGACCGGCAGTCTCAATGCGTCGGTCGCGCAGTGGCTGCTTGGTACGCAGCGAGTCGCCGCGCCGTACACGGCCAGCCAGGGCACGGTGCTCGGCCGGGCCGGCCGGGTTCGTATCGAATGCGAGGGCGTCGGCGACGACACCGACGTGTGGGTCGGTGGCCGTTGCGTCACCTGCATCGCTGGCACGGTTGAGTTGTAGCCAACGCGGCCGGGTTCAGCCGAGATCGGCGGTGCACCACAGCGTGAGTTGTTCCCACGTGATGGCCACATGCTCGACGTTCTGCCAGGTGAGCCGACCCCGGCTGCCGGGGCGGCGGACCTCGAGCCGATCGGGGCGCAGCGAACGGGCCGAGCCATCAATGTCGTGCAGGGTGATACTGCCGTCGGCGTTGACCCGGGCAACGCGCCCCTGGACCCACCGTCCGGTGTCGCCGCGGCGGAAGCGCACGGCTTCGTTGGTCCTCAGGCCGATCTGTTCGAGTACCGGTGCGTTCGGCACGGGTCATTCACCGACGATGCGGGCCTGCAGCTTGCGCATGCCTGCGAGCCAGCGGTCGTAATCGCTGACCTTGCGCCCCCAATAGGTGAGCACCTCGGGATGTGGCGCGATCAGGAACGTCTCGGCGTTGATCACAGAGAGAACAACGTCGGCCACCTCGGCAGGTTCCAGCACCACGCCGGCTGAACGGACCACGCTGCTGGAGCCGCCCGCACCGGGCGTGTCGCCCTGGTTGAGCATGTTGGTGTTGACCCCCTGTGGGCACAGGCAACTGACGCGCAGCCCGCGCGATCCGTAGGTGATGCTGAGCCACTCGGCAAAGGCAACCGCAGCGTGCTTGGTCATGCTGTAGGGGGCCGAGCCGATCTGCGACAGCAGGCCCGCGGCCGAGGCGGTAGAGCAGAAGTAACCCTCGCCCCGCTCGAGCCACACCGGCAGCAGATGCTTGGCCGCCCAGCGATGGGCGTGCACGTTGATGTTGAATGCGGTGTCCCACATGTCTTCGGGCGTGTCGAGATCGGTGCCCATGCCCACGCCGGCGTTGGCGAAGAACAGGTCGATCGCTCCAAAGGCGGCCTCGGCCGCATGGATGAGATCGATGTTGCCCTGCTCGGATCCGATGTCGGCGCCGACGCCCAGACACGACCCGGGGCGGACGGCGTTGAGCTCGTCGGCCAGGCGTTGGGTGCCAGCGGCATCGAGGTCGGCGGCCACCACCCGTGCGCCGGCTTGATGAAAGCGTTGGCTCAGCGCCCGGCCGATGCCGCCCGCCGCGCCGGTGACCACCACATGCTTGCCAGAGAGATCCATGACGCCGATGGTAGGCGTCGGCGGCGATCCGGATCGTGATCACCACCGGGGCCTGTGACGTTGGTCGGATTCCTGCTGGTTCGTTGGGTGCACGCTCGCGAAACCAACGGTTCACAGGTACCATGCACAGTCAGCGGAGGTCATCGGGATACGGTGGCAAACGCAAGAGTGACGCAGCCCGTGAGCCTTCACGAGCTGTCCCGATCCGAGAGGAGCAGTCGATGACCGACACGAACGAGGCAGTGATCATCGAAGCCTTGGCCGTCATCGATAAGGCGTTGGCAGAGATGCTGCGCCGCGAGCTCGTCTCCACCGGCGAGGTCGCCGATCTGCTGCTGGATGTGCGCACCCTGTTGACGCATCCCGCCACTCCCGCCAGCGCCTGACCGCAGCGGGCGCATCTTGCGCCGGCGCTAGACCGCGAGCAGGTCCTTGAACGCGCCGATCAGGCAGCGATGGAGCAACTCGGGGTCGGCCACCGCGGCCGTGTCGATGTTCAGCCCCATGTCGAGGCTGCCCAGGTAGCTGAGCAGGGTGAGGTTGAACGCCACGCCACCGAGTGGGCCGACGGGGTAGTTCTCCAACACCTTGGCACCCGCCAGATACAGCGGGACCGGGGCGCCGCGCACGTTGCTGGTGGCGAAATCGACCGTGTGTGCCTGCGTGCGCGCCAGCCGGGTGACCAGCGACGTGGGGAGCGACGCAGCGACGGCTGCGAGTGTCTCGAGCGATGCCGGGGGCGTGCCATCGCGGGCGGCCTGTGAGGCCTCGTTGATCTGGCGGAAACGATCGGCCACCGACATGGGGCCGGTGGGGACCACCATGCGCACCAGTGAGAACGCATTGGCGCCGGACGATTCGCTGCGGGTACTGATGGCCATGGAAGCGCGCAGCGTGTCGGTGGGTTCGCCCATCGCAGTGTGGTAGCGGCTGGCCGCCTCGGCCGCAGCGGTGAGGAAGGCGGTGTTCAGCTTGCCGCCCAGTTTGGTGGCCGCAGCGCGGGTCTCGGCATACGGGGCGCGGAGCACTTCGATACGGCGCTTCAGCGAGCGCTGTGTCCACAGCGGCGAATGTGCCTGCTCGACATCGCTGAGTTGGCTGATGATGCCCCGCACGGTGTCGGCGGCAGCGTTGCCGGCCCCGGGGAGTTGCGTGGGATCGGCGATGAGGTCGCGCACCTGGCGCAGCAGCCCGAGGGGCATGCGCAGGCTGCCAGCGAGAAGGTCGCGCAGGGTGTCGGAGCCACTGGGCGCGGCCCGCTCCTGGGCGGCGGCGATGGTGTCAGGGTCAACCGGGGGCCGCTCGGGCGCATCGGCGGCGAAATCGAGGAACTCCAGGCTCAGCTGTACGCCACCCTCGCCGTCGGTGATGGTGTGGTGCAGCTTCTCGATCAGGGCACACTTCCCGCCGCGCAGGCCCTCGACCACGACGAACTGCCACAACGGCCGGGTGCGATCGAATGGATCGGCGGTGATGAGGCTGGCGAGATCGAGTAGTTGACGCAGCGTGCCCGGCTTGGGCAGGGCCAGATGGCGAACGTGATAGTGAATGTCGAAGTTGGAGTCGTCGACCCACGTTGGCGCAGTGAGGTTGGCCGGCGCCGATTGCACACGCTGGCGGAGCCGGGGCACCACCATGGTTGCTCGATCCATCACCCGCAGAAACCGGTCCATGTCGGGGCGCTTGTCGAGGATGGTCACGTTGGCAAAGGTGCTCGACAGGTGGGGGTCCTTCTCCATCCGCCACATCAGGCCCTCGGCATCGGACATCTTGTTCTCGAACGCGGGCAGATCGGCCATATGCATATGAGGATACGTCAGCCGGGTGGTGCGGTGCCGAGGTCGGGTGACGTGGTGGCTAGGCCAGAACGGCACGGGCGATCCGGCGGGCGATGGCGCCCAGGCCGAGGCCCACCACTGCGCCACCGATGACATCGCTGGCGTGGTGGATGCGCACATAGGCGCGGCTGACCGCCACGATCGACGCCACGCCGAACCAGAGCGGAGCGGTGCGCCGGCCGCCCCAGGCTGTGAGCAGCGTGGCCGCCACAAACGCTGATGATGCGTGACCGCTGGGGAAGCTGCTGGTGGATGGCCTGCGCACCTCGTAGCGGTCGTCGCCGGTCTCGGTGGGCCGGGTCCGCCGGAACAGTCGCTTGATGCCCTGGTTCACGATGAGGCTTTCGGCACCGAGGACGGCCGACAGCACGATGGCTTGATTGGCACGCCGCTCGCTGGTGAGACCGCGGGCGACTCCGATGATGTGCCAGATGACGCTGAAGTCGCCGAGGTGGCTGGCGGTGCTGAACAGCACGTCGGCTGTTGGGTTGCCGCGCAGGGTCTCGAGTTGGTCATCGGCCCATTGGTCGAAGCGTGCGATCGGGGTCATGCAGGCGACACGGTAGCGAGCGCACGGGGCGCTTCGGCTGCCGCCAACGCGGGATCCCCGCCGAACGCAGGGCACCATGCCTTGAACGAACAGTTACCGCAGAACGGCCCGGTCTTGGGGCGGAAGTCGCCCGTGACGCACGCCTTCTCGAGCGCCTTCCAGACCGCTGTGGTGCGCGTGGTGATGGCCCGCACCGACTGCTCCGACGTTGTTGCCTCGATGATCTCGCCCGTCTTGAGATACATCAGGCGGATCTTGGCCGGCCGACGGCCGAACACCGCCTGGCACAGGAACGAGTAGAAGTGCACGCCGTTGAACGCGCTCTGCACGTACTTGGGGCCGGGAGCGCGGCCGGTTTTGTAATCGGTCACGATGAGCTCGCCGGCGTCGTCGAGTTCGAGACGGTCGATGATGCCGCGCAGGGTGAGGTCGCCCACAGCAGCTTCGAGCCGGATCTCGAGGCCGATCTCGCGGATGGTCTGCGGGTCTTCCATGGCGAGATAGCCGCGCACCAGATCGCGTGCCTCGCCCCAGAACACCTCGGCCTGGTCCAGGGTGAGACCCAGATCGGTGAAATCGGGGTCGGAGCGGTATTCGTGGATGGCGGAGTCGAGCGATGAGAACGCGGCATCGTGGCTACGCGCTCCGGGTTCGAGCATGAACAGGATCTCGAGGGCACGGTGCACCAGCGAACCGCGGGTGGTGTGCACGCTGGGCGGCTCGGGCAGCTTTTCGATGCTGGCGAACCGGAACGCCATGGGGCATGACAGGAAGGATTCCACGCGGCTGGGCGACAGGCTGGTGGGCACGGGGTACATGCTGAGAGCGTAGAGCAGACGTGTGACAACGAACGCCGATGCGCCGAGATACCGAGCGTCAGGGCAGGGGGAACGACGCGACGATCTCGGCGATCTCGGCCGGGGCCTGCATCGGGCCGAAGTGACCGAGGTGATCGAGCTCGATGTAGCGAGCCCCGGGGATGCGCTCGGCGAGTGCTGCCGTGCGTGATGACGGCTGCATCGGTTCGGGTTTGCCGCAGAGCACCCAGACCGGTATCTGCAACTCGGGCAGGCGATCCCATGTGCGATGGTTGCCGCCCGCCTCGTAGGTGCGCGCCTCGTGCTCGGGTAGGCACTTCAGGTGCACCCGCCCATCAGCGCCAGGGGCAAAGCCGCCGCGCACGTACGCCTGCATGCAGTTGGGGGCAAAGGCGTTGAGCGGTGGCTTGGCGCTGTAGTTGGCAATGGCGTCGTCGAAGGAGTCGAAGCTGCTGCGCCGCTTGCGGGCACCAGCGGCGAGGAAGTTGCCACCCCCCATCGACGGCGCCATGTCGGAGGACATCACGATGGGTTCGTACACGACGAGTCCGCGGAACAGTTGCGGCTCGGCGATGGCGGCCATCAGCAGCGCTGCGCCGCCCATGCTGTGCCCGATGCCCAGCACCGGACCGTGAACCTGCAGCGATGCCGCAACGGTGACGGCGTCGGCGCCGTAGGTCTCCCAATCGGCCATCCACTCGGGATCACAGGGTGTGTCACCGTGACCCCGCGCGTCGTAGGCGAGGTTGTGCCGGGCGGGCAGATGAGCGGCAACGGGTTGCCAGCACAGGGCATGGAACCCCGTTGCGTGCGCATAGAGGGTGGTGGGTCCGGTGCCGCCGAGATCGTGCACCGCAATGGCGGGGGATGTCACAGGAGTGGGTCAGTTCTTCTCGTCGGGTTTCTGCCTGCGGTTTCGCCACCAGCGACTGACCAAACGGTCGGCAAGCACGCCGAGCACGAGGCAGACCAGGATCAGCCAGCGGGTCTGCAGGGTCTTGTGGTACACCACGAAATCAATCATCACCATGTGGCTGTTCGTGAAGAAGAAGACGACCACGTAGACCACGATGATCGCGCCCGCGATCAACGACAGGTTGGGCCCGCTCTGGCCGCTCTTCGCGCTGTGGTGGCGTCCACCGAACTTGGTGGTGTCGTTGCTGTCATTCGATGTCATGGTGACTCCTGTCGCGGCACCATCATGGCCCACTGGGCTTGGGTTCGCGCGGTAAGCCCAGCAACCGTTCGCCGATGATGTTGCGTTGCACCTGGCTGGTGCCGCCGGCGATGCGGCCCCCTGGCGCTGCCAGCATGCCGTGTGCATCGGGACCATCCAGCATTGCGGCTGCGCCGACGAGATCGCCGCGCAGCATCGCTGCATCGAACATCATCTCGGTGATACCGAGCTTCATCAGCGACGCAGCAGTTGACGCGACCGGACCCTGACGCTGGCCCATTGCCTTGAACGCGTTGCCGCGGCTGAGCAGGCCGGCCAGTGCCTGACGTTGCAGCGGATTGAGATCGCGCCCCTCGGCCAGGCGGGCCATCGATTCGAGCCGGCGTTCAAGGCCGATCACGCTGGCGCCGATGTGGCCGCGCTCGCTGGTGAGCACGGCCATGCCCACGCCCCAGCCGCCGTGCAGCGGACCGAGGAGCTGATCGGCCGGCAGCTCGACATCGGTGAAGAACACCTCGTCGAATTCGGCCTCGCCGGTGATCTGCTGCAGCGGGCGGATGTCGATGCCCGGCAGGTCCATCGGCATCAGGAAGAACGAGATGCCCTCGTGCTTTGTTGCATCGGGGTCGGTGCGCGCCATCAGGATGCCCCAGTCGCTGTAGCGCCCGCCGCTGCACCACACCTTTTGACCGTTGATGATGAAACGGTCGCCGTCTCGTTCGGCGCGGGTGGAGAGGCTGCCGAGGTCGCTCCCGGCGCCGGGCTCGCTGAACAGTTGGCACCACACGCGGGTGCCCTGCAGCGTGGGTAGCAGGTGTTGGAGCTGTTGCTCGGGCGTGCCGAACCGCATGATCGAGCCGCCGGCCAGCACCAGCCCGACCATGTTGAGCACCGGGGGCACGCCGGCCTTGGCGCATTCCTCCATCCACGCAGCCTGGTGCGAGGCGGTGAGCCCGCGCCCGCCGTGCGCTGTCGGCCAGTGGATACCGGCCAAGCCCGCAGCGAACAGGCGCTGCTGCCATTCGATGCCGGCGCCGATGAGATCGGGCGGGCAGATGGCCCCGTAGTCGCGCGGTGCCGTGGCCTTGTTGGCCGCAAGCCATGTCGTCGCCGAGGCGCGGAACTCGTCGACGCCGATCGGTTCAGTGCTGTGGTCCATGACCGGTCACGCTAATGGCCCGACCCTGTGTGGTCGCTGCCCGAGCAATGGCAGCGGCAATGAGGCCGTCCTACGCGAGGAAGGGCAGGAAGAGCGCTGTCTCGTCGGACAGGTTGGCCGGCACCGAGTAGCCATCACGGTTCATGATGGTGCCCCAGTTGTTGAGCACGTCCTCGGGGGACAGGTTGGCATGGTGGTACCCGGTGGTCTC